>DATFXE010000769.1:0-7386 GCA_035258585.1 Roseiflexaceae bacterium
AATCGCCTCTTTTTGGCCGGTCTCGGCCACGAATGTGGCCGAGACCGGCCAAAAAGGGGAGATCTCGGGGGCGGTTGCACCGCCCCCGAACCCCCACCGCGGAAGTCCTGTTACTGAGAGCTGTATTAAGAACTAAATCGCGTAGTGCGTAGTGCGTGATCGCCCCGCTACGCACTACGAAATACGTTTAGCTCACAATGCGGCGGTCATAAGAGTTGAGAGTGCGCATAGTAGAATAACCTTTAGATCTCAACTATGTCAAGTCCTGGCTCCAGCCCGATCGGCTCCGGTTGCGCCAGTGCGCGCGCCATCAACTTCGGTTGGCCATCCAGCAGCACCGCGACGGCATTGGTACCGCAGGCCGCAAACCAATCGGCGAAATCAAGATCGGCGATCATGGGCGCGCCGCCGCGAACGATTGCGCGAATTTCACTTCTTTTTATGTCAACTAATGCCGTGTAAGGATCGCTTGCCACATCGCGTAGTATCAGCATATCAGCACGCTGGCCGGCATGCAAGCCGCCAACTTCGGGCATTCGTAGGATGCGCGCAGCATCCGACGTCGCCAGCCGCAGCAGCTCGCGCGGCGACAGATCGCTATGAGCGGCCGCCACGCGTAGCTCGCCCAAGAGGTCGGGCGCGCCGGTCAGCCGCGAGTCGCTGCCGAGCGCCAGGAGGCCGGCGTCGAACAGCCGTCGCGGGTTGAGCGTGCGGCCAAGCATCGACAGATTGCTGCTCGGGCACCAGACCACCGCGGCGCTGCTGGCGATCACCCGATCGACATCGGCCTCGGTCATGCCTGCGCCGTGGACCAGCACAGTGTTGCCGGCCAGGCAGCCCAGCTTCTCGAGCCAGCCTAGCTCGGCGGCGGCGATGTCGTCGACGCCCTCGGCCAGGTGAATGATCCAGGGCCGGTGCGCGGGCGTGGCGGCGAAGCTTTCCAAAACCGGCGGGCCGTAGCGCGGCAATTGAGAAGTGAGAAGTGAGAAGTGAGAATTTTCTGCATTCTCACTTCTCACTTCTTCATTTTCAATTCCCAGCCCCAGCGAGTGGCTCCAGCCAAAATCGCGCAGTAGGCCGACAGGAAAGACCCATGCGTCCAGCGCGGCATGCCAGGGATCGTGGTGCGCCACAGTCGTGGACCCGGCGAGCAGGTTCTTGAGGCCGCCCTGCTGGTAGCGCAGTGGCTTGGCGACCGCGACCGCGGCAGCCACGCGCGGGTCGGCGAAGTGCGGCTGAAACGCCGCGATCCAAGCGTAGCTGTTGCGAAACGGAGCCGACTGTGGCAGAGGCGGAATATTGTTCAGGTGAAGATGATCGTGCGCGTTGATCAGGCCCGGAAAGATCAGGTGATCGCGCAGATCGAGCTCCCATGCATTCGCCGGCCGCGCCGCGGCGATACGCCCGCCGGCAATATGCAGCGGCGCGCGCTCGACCCGATCGGGTAAGACGAGTGCGGCATGGCGGATAGTCGTGTTCGGCACAGAAGGAAACGACACGGCAACATTCGTTCGACAACCGACGACGGATGATAGACGATAATCCATCATATGTGGGAAGATGTTGGATGAGTAATGGGCCGCGATTTGCCTGGCAAGAAGCGCTCCAGGAGCCGGACGGTCATCCGTCGTCGACCTCCCGCAACGATAACGTACAGACACACTTGCGGCAGATTGCGTCGCGCCGCGGATCGAGTCCCCGTCGCCAGGCGATCGCGGCCGGAGCATTCAAAATTGCCTCAAGGCTGCCGGACTGGTAGATATTGCCGAGCGGCGGCTGAAAGAAGCAAGGTCGCACTGTACCGTCGGATTCTATGACGCTCGAAACCCAGGGCGCGTTACACGTATTCGGGAAGAAATCGCCCTGGCCGAGCAGCGCGGCGTAATACTGGCTCAGGCGCCGCCGCAGCTTCAGCGGCGTCTCGGCGATGTAGCCGCATGCGAAATCGTCGGCGTATTCCCGCTCCAGCGCGGCGATCTCGGTCGCAAGCAGCGGCAGATCGCCAGGCTCCAGCGCCACGCTCATAGCGCGCTGCTCGTCCCAGCCGCCAGGGCGGTTGAACGCTTCGCTGCTGACATCGGCGGCCAGGAAGCTGATCCGATCCAGCCCCAGCTCGTGCGCGGCCGCCACGGTGGCGCGCAGAGTATCATAGTTCGCGCGCTGTACGGTGCAGCGCCCGCTGACCAGGATGCGCGCGTCGGCGGCTTTGACTGCCGCCACGCCCTCGGCCAGCTTCTCGTAGGCGCGCGGGATGCCGCGAATTCGATTATGCACCTCGCGCGGGCCATCGAGGCTCACCACCACGTCGTCGCAGCGCAGCGCCAGCTCGGCGGCGTGGCGGCGCAGCAGCAGGCCGGTGCTGAGAATCGTGATACCGATATCGGCCCTGCGCAGCTGATCGCACAGCTCCCACAGGTGCGAGTGCAGCAGCGCCTCGCCGCCGCTCAGCAGCACCCGCCGCACGCCCAAGCGCCGCCACTCGGCCAGCCAGCCGGCCACATCGGCGGCCGCCAGCTCGGCGCTGGTCGTCGCGCGCCAGATATCGCACATCAGGCAGCGGCAGTTGCAGCGGCTGTGCGGAAACAGGATCAGGATCGGCAGCCGTGTGATCGGGTCGAGCCGCGGCAGTGCCGGCGGAAGCGTCACATCAGACGGCGCCGGCATGGGTTGAGGATGGAGAATTGTCATGAACCTACCTCATCTTCTTTTGTCATGAGCTATCCCGTATGTAACACGGTGGCTGCGAGGGCGTGGGAATGCGCCGCAGCGCATTCCCACGCCCTCGCAGCCACAAAATAATGTGCTCGCACGTGGTCGCTGGGGGCCGCTGCGCGGCCCCCAGCGACCACGTGCGAGGAGCAGATTGGAAAATGCGCCCGCGACGATATGAGGCATGCTGCATCACAATGCCAAAATGTCCGATGACAACCGGCAACTATTCTTCTCGCTCAGCTACGAGCAGCGCGAACGTGCTCGGCTCGCGTTTTCGCGCCAGGCGCGCGCGCCAGGGCCGCAGCGCCCAGCGCCAGCCGTACCACGGGCGAATGATCCGCCAGCCCAGGCCCAGCTCGCGCCCCAGCTCGCACAGCATATCCCAGGTCAGATAGCCGATACTGGGCAGTGCGTCGGATCGGGTGCCGTGGTCGCGCACGAAGGCGGCCTGCCGCTCGGCGATCATCTGGCGCCCGCTTGCCTCGTGTCGATAAATCGGCGAGTCCATGACGATGATCCGGCCGCCCGGCCGCAGCAGGCGTAGCGCCTCGGCCAGCGTCGCCCGATAGCTCGTGCTATAGTGCAGGCTGGCGTTGTAAATCACGATATCGGCCTGGCGATCGGCGAGCGGCAGGCGGTCGAATTCGGCCTGCACGCGCGGCCAATCTCCGCCGTAGTGCCGCGCCGCCCCCAGGCCATCGCGCGGATCGAGATTCAGATCGACCGCGCAGGGATGGTGCCCGAGCTCATCCAGCCGATTGCTCAGCCAGCCGACTCCCGCGCCCAGATCCAGCACCTGAAGTGAAGTCCGCTGGGAATGAACATGAGCAGATAGGCAGGAAAATCGCCCGGCACGCTCCAGGAGACGATAGACGATAGACGATAGACGAGATGTGGATGCGTATCGTCCATCGTCCATCGTCCGTCGTCCCAGCGATTGGGCTGCTAGATAGAGCTTTGAGGCTTCTGGAACAACCTCATGAATGTTATCTTTTGATGCGAGCACATTGCGCCGCAAGCACGCAAAGCTGGTCGCGCGCATCCGCCACTGCCAGGCCAGCGGGTCGGCCGAATCGACCTGTGGCAGGCGCAGATAACGCGCCCCATCGTCGTAGCCATACCCCTCGGCGGCGCGGATGGCGGAGTAGTCATGGAGAAACTGCCCGAAGCCGGCGGCGTGCTCGGGCGGCAGGAAGCGCCAGATCCCATCCACACAGCCAAACGATAGCGCATCCGTCGGGCAGCGCAGCAACGCCGGACCGGCATCCTCAAGCGGCGCGCGGCAGCTCGGGCACGCGAAGCGAAAGGCGCTCTGCACCACCTCTGGCGCCGTGTCACGGAGCGATCCCATCATCCCCAAACCCTCGCTCGTGCAACCTGGCCGGATCCAGGCCCTGGCCGCGCAGCGCCAGCGCGACCGCCAGACGCACCGTCACCGGCACGATCCGGCTACTCAGCTCATAGTGCTCGCCCAGCCGACCATCGGTGAAGGTTATGCCGGCGAAGGTCTGCGGTTGGGCGTAGCGCGGGATAATGTGCATATGGACGTGCGCGTCGAGATTCATCAGAAAGGCGTAGTTGAAATGATCCGGCTGGAATGCGCCAAGCAGCGCGGTTTTGGCATCACGCAGCAGGCTCCAAAATTCAGCTTGCTCGGGTAGCGTCAGGGCGGCGACATCAGTGGCATGGCGGCGCAGCACCAGCATGACCTTGCCCAGATAGTTCTGGCTATGATTGACGACCACGTGCCAGTGCTCCCATGTCCCGACCAGGTCGCGCGGGTCGACGTGGAAGCTGTTGCAGCCGGAGCAAAGGATCAGCTTCATATTCGCTCCAATCGACCGTTAGAACGTTAGAACGTTTGAAGGTTAGAACGTTATTCATGGCGCTGCGATGTATTCGATGACAAACGTTCAACGTTCAAACCTGTTAACGTTCTAACGCTTCGTCATGATAATCAAAAAGTGATCGCCCATGTCGCGCAGCAGCGGCAGCCGGCCCAGGCGGTCGTCGAGCCAGCCGAGCGCGTCGCAGAGCAGCCGGGCGCGCTCATATAGCCCAATCAAGTAGGGCGGGGGCAGGAATAGGCTGAGCGCCTGGTAGTGCGACAGCGCAAACTGGCTCGCGAAGGCGCTATAGAACTCGTGCGGCGTGTAGTAAGATGCCCAGACAGTGTGCTTGTTTAAACTCACCGGCACGGCGCCGCGCGCGCCGCGCACTCTGGCGCGCGCCAGGCGACCCCGCAGGAGATAGTAGCCAAACTCCCACGGGCAGATCCGCCCGATCACCGAGAACACTAGCTTGCCGCCTGGCCGCAGCAGCTCCCCGCACGAGCGCGCGACCGCTCCAAGATCCGGCGCGCAGTTCAACGGCCCAAAATTCGAGTAGATCACGTCGAACTGCTGGCCGCGCAGCCGATCGAGCTCGTGGACGCCGAGATGCGCCGTCGCCACGTGATCGCCGTGGCCGGCGCGCGCGGCACGGTCGCGCGTCCGCTCGACCATCTGGGGCGACCAGTCGATGGCCAGCACTTGGTAGCCGCGCCGCGCCAGCTCAGCCGCATCGATCCCTGTGCCGCAGCCCAGATCGAGCAGCCGCGCGCCTGGCGCGCATACGCTCATCAACGCCTGCCAGACGGTCTCGCGCATGCGCTGGATCAGCGCGTTGTTGCCCTTCGGCCCGTCGTAATCGGCCGCGACGCTGTCGAAGGCGCGCTGGGTGTCGAGCAGCCGCGAGTCGACGACCGACGACCGACGACCGACGACCGATCGGTCGAGCGCATCGGCATCAATTCTTGGGTCGGTGGTCGGTAGTCGGTGGTCGGTGGTCATTGCTTCAGTTCCACTCCTTGCTCAGATCCGGCGCTTCGATCCGGCCATGCTGGCGAACCAGAAGTGTGGGTGTATCGTTGCGCTCGCTCGCCTCCAGCCGGCCAAGTTCGAACCAGGCCGCGTTCATCTGGTCCATTGCAGATTGTAGATTGTAGGTTGCAGATTGGGAATTCTCGTAATCTGCAATTTGAAATCTACAATCTGCAATCCTCCGGCGCAGCTCCAGATCCTCGTGCAGCAATCGGTGCAGCGCACGGTAGAACGGCGAGCGGTACGTTCCGCGGAACAGCATCGCAAGGTCGTCGCTATCGGACCAGTTCGTCTGCGCGCCAAGCTGCTCGCGAACCATGGCATGGAAGCGCGTGCCGGGTAGCGGGTAGCTGACGCTCACGCCGATCGCGTCGGGAAGCGTGTCGCGCACCAACTGGACCGTGGCCATGATGTCGTCCAGCGTCTCGCCGGGATAGCCAAACTGAATGAAGAAGCCGGCCTTGATCCCGGCGGCGCCCAGCCGCGCCCGCGCCACGGCGATCTGCTCCACGCGCGTGCCCTTGTCCATCGCATCGAGGATGCGCTGGCTGCCGCTCTCGGCGCCCATCCAGACCTCGGCGCAGCCAGCCTGCTTGAGGCCGGCGACCGCCTCCTCGGTCATCAGATCGACGCGCGACTGGATCATAAACGGGATCGCCGCGTCGCGTGCGGCCACCTCACGACCGAACTCGGCCACCCAGCGCGGCCGCAGACCAAAGATGTCGTCGGCGAACCAGATGTGATCCGGCCGCAGCATGCGCTTGACCAGCGCCAGCTCCTCGGCCACGCTGGCCGGCGAGCGCATGGCGTAGCGCTGGCCCCAGATCGGCTTGGCGCACCAGTTGCAGTGAAACGGGCAGCCGCGCGTGCTGACCATGTTCAGACTGAAGTAGCCGTGCGCAGCCATCCAGGCCGCGCGGTAGCGCTCGACATCCACTAGATCCCAGGCGGGAAACGCAAACACATCCGGGCGGCGCTCCGGCGCGCGCTTCGGCGTGCGGAAGACGCCGCCGGGAGCATCGGGGTCGGGGAATGCCAGGCCGGGAATATCGCGGATTGCAGATTGCAGATTGTAGATTGCAGATTGAGACGAGCAATCTACAATCTGCAATCTGCAATCTACAATCTCCAGCAGCGTGTGATCGGCCTCACCTACCAGCGCGAACTGCACGCCGTGCGGGAAGTACAGCTCGGGATGGTCGCTGACATCTGGGCCGGCGGCCAGCACCATCGCCCCGCTCGACCGCGCCAGCGCGCTCATGCGGCAGGCGGCCTCGCGCATGCGGCTCAGGCACATTTTGCTCAGAAAGTTGAAACTATCCTCGTACAGCGCCACAATGCGCGGCTGGTGCCGCTCGAGCGCGCCGGCGAATTCGTGCTCGCCCTCGGACAGCATCGCATCGAATAGCGCGACCGAATAGCCGCGCTCGCGCAGCGCCGCGGCCGCATACAGCGTGGCCAGCGGCGGGTACGGGCGCATCTTCTGGAGCTGCTTCGGATCATATTTTAAGAAGTAGGAGTGTGCCAGCAGTATATCGACCATCATCATTCCCCCATTACGTCGCATCATGCCGGTACGGCCCAGCGCGCTTTCAGCGCGGGTGTTGGGTGATAGGCGTTGGGTCAGCAGCATTGCGCAGACCAACACCCATCACCCAACACCTATTGACCGCTGCATAAGCAGCTAAAGATGGCTGCTGGGGAGGTCTGGAGGGCCGAAGGCCCTCCAGACCTCCCCAGTGGTGGGGTGTGGGGCGGCGAAGCCGCCCCACACCCCACCACAAAGTTTAGCTATTTGTGCAGCGCTCAGTAA
>DATFXE010000770.1:0-2254 GCA_035258585.1 Roseiflexaceae bacterium
CGGCTACTCGCCTAACCCTGAGATGTGGCGTACGATCGGCAACCCGCGCGTGCCGCCCGGCAGCCTGACATCCGGCATTGTGCAGCCGCCCATTCACGCGACTGCCGTCCTGCACATATTCCAGTATGCCCGGGATCAGCAGCGCGCCCGTGCGTTCCTGGCCGAGATGTTTCCGCGGCTGCGCGACTGGCATGCCTACCTCTATCGTGAGCGTGATCCGCAGCACAGCGGGCTCGTCTATATCCGCCACCCGTGGGAGTCGGGCATGGATAACTCGCCGCTGTGGGATGCCAGCCTGCGGCGCATCCAGCCGCGCCCCGACGAGATACCGCCCTACCGCCGCGTCGATACCACGATCGTCGACGCTGCTGATCGACCCACCAACGCCGATTATGATCGCTATATGTACCTGGTGAAGCTCTTCGCCGACCGCGAGTACGACGAGGCGCGGATATTCCCCGACTGCCCGTATCTCATCCAGGATGTGCTCTTCAACACGCTGCTGTGCCAGGCCGATCGCGACCTGGCCCAGATTGCCGAGCTGCTTGGCGAGCAAGCGGCGCCGTTCGCCGCAAGGGCCGAGAGCACCGCTCAGGCGCTCAACAGCCGCTGCTGGGATGCGGCGCAAGGCATCTATCTCGATTACGATCTTGCGGCCGGCGCGCCGATCCCCGTTCCTGTCGCAGCAGGGTTTGCCCCGCTGTTCGCGGGCGTACCCAGCCCCGACCAGGCCCAGCGCATGTACGCCTATCTCAACTCGGCCGCGTTCTATGCGCTGGACGAGCAGGCCTATCCCGTGCCGAGCTACGATCGGCGCGCGCCCGGCTACTCCCCGAACCGCTACTGGCGCGGCCCGATCTGGATGAACATCGACTGGCTGCTCTGGCACGGGCTGCGCCGGTACGGTTTCACCACCTACGCAGGCCGGGTCGAGCAGGCCATGGTCGATCTGGTGCAGCAGTATGGCTTCTTCGAATATTTCAACCCGCAGACCGGCCAGGGCCATGGCACCGACCAGTTCTCGTGGACGGCGGCGCTGTTGCTGGATGTGCTCTACAGCTCGGCGTCGGCCAGCAGCAGTGGTACTGCCGACCTAGAGCATCGGTAGAGTATTCGCCGAACGATTCGCTTCATTCTCGCTAATCTGCGCGAATGAGTCAAATATCTTCGCGTGTATTCGCGCAATTCGCGGATTCTCGAGCGGAGTTCTAACATCTGATCCTGTTCGCCGACGAAAAACGATCGTCATAGCATACGAAGGCATTCGAAAACGTTGTAGGAGATAATCAATGCATGCTCGTTACTCATGGATGATTCTGGTTGGCCTGCTGTGCACGCTGCTGCTTGCGCCTGCCGCCGCCTCTGCGGCCACCACCACCGTTCAGCCCCCGGCTGGCCCGCCCGGAACGCGCTTCCTGTTCTTCTCCGATGGCTTCGCCGTCGACGAGCGGATCAGCATCTGGCTCAACGCGCCGGACGGGCGGGTTATCGCGGCCGAAGACCCCATCCTCGGCCGCACAAGCGCGTTTGGCGCCGCCACCTGGACCTGGACTGCGCCCGCGGATGCGCCGCTCGGAGGGTGGCAGATGGTCGGCCACGGCCGCCGGAGCGGGATCGAGCAGGTCATTCCGTTCACGATCGGCCAGGCCGCGCCAGCCAATACGGGCGGCCAACCGTTCAACGTCGTTCCGTCCGATGGCGTGCCGGGGACGCTGTTCCGCTTCTTCGCCACGGGCTTCGAGGGACGCGAGTTCGTGTATGTGTCAGTGGTCGGGCCGGCCGGCGCGCTGAAATCGCCCGCGCTGACCGTGCCCCGCACCGCCGACCCAGGCGGCCGCGTGGACGGCAGCTGGACATCGCCGGCCGACGCCGCGCCGGGCGCGTACCAGATTGTGATCCAGAGCGATCACAGCGGTGTGACGCGAACCATTCCCGTGACCATTCGCTCCGCGCAAGCCGCCCGCCCGCCGCAGCTGACCGTGACGCCAGCCAGTGGCGCGCCAGGATCGCGCTTCGTGGTATCCGGCACCGGCTTTGGGGCCAATGAGAAGATCAGTGTCTGGCTCAACGCGCCCGATGGCCGGGTGCTGCCCGCCGAGATCGAAGGGGTTGCCGAGGCCGCGCCGGATGGCCGAATCGGCTGGACCTGGGTGGCACCCAAGGATGCTCCGCGCGGCGCATGGCAGATGGTAGCCCACGGGCGCGCGAGCGGGATCGAGGCGGTGGCAGGGTTCACATTGCAGTAAGCGACGAA
>DATFXE010000771.1:0-3138 GCA_035258585.1 Roseiflexaceae bacterium
CTGGTGGTGACGGCGTAGTCGACCGCCACCAGCGCGCCGACCGCCACGATATAGGCCAGCGCCAGCCACAGCAGCGCCGGCGCCAGCGCCACCCCGGCCACCAGCAGCGCGCCAAGCAGGAGGAAGAGAAGGAGACGCAAGGTTGGGATCATAAGGGTTAAGGGTTAAGGGTTAAAGCTCGCTGTCTTCAAAGATATATTCAACTGCTTCTTCGCGAATCGATGAGTCTCGCGTCGAACGCAAGCGAGAAATCATTGCGGAAAGCATTCGTAGGCACTCATCCGTTAGGCCAAGCATATGCTCATATGTTTGCTCTTTAAGCAAATCGCAATCGCGAGCAATCCGGAGCCAATAGTCCGTCTCATTAGCCGATGCCCGAGCAATACGTAGATAACGTTCGTACTCTTTACCCATATCCCTTCCACGACCCTCAGCAATATTCGCACCGATCGAGGTAGCGGAACGAAAAAGCTGATCGCCAATCGTTCTGCCCTGTGGCGTCTGGGGGATCGACTGTACGAAGCTGTTTACTACGCGTACCAGATCGAACGCCCGCTGCACGACCGGCAAATCTTTGTAATTCAACGTTTCATTCATTGTACATTAACCCTTGACCCCTAACCCTTAACGCGGCACTTCTACGCGCGACAAAATCCTCGTCATCGCGGTATCGGCATTCAGGCCTTCGATCTCGGCCTCGGGCTTGAGGATGATCCGGTGGCGGTAGACCGGCCGCACCAGGAACTTCACGTCGTCGGGCACCACGAACTGCCGCCCCTGCATGGCCGCCCAGGTCTTGGCCGCCAGCAGCAGCCCGATCGAGGCGCGCGGCGAGCCTCCCAGCAGCAGATCCAGGCTCTTGCGGCTAGCCTGCGCGATATCGGTGATGTATTTGAGGATCCCTTCGTCCACCGACACCGCACCGATCTCCTGGCCACACTCGGCGAGCGTCGCAGGCGTGACAGTGCGCTGAAGATCCAGCGCGTCGAGGTGGCGCGCGTCGAAGCCGTGGTGGTAGCGCCGCAGCACCTCGACCTCGACCTCCTGCGGCGCGTAGTCCACCAGCACCTTGAACAGGAAACGATCGAGCTGTGCTTCCGGCAGCGGGTAGGTGCCCTCGTACTCGACCGGGTTCTGGGTTGCCAGCACGAAGAACGGCTCGGGCAGCGGCAACCTCTGGCCTTCGATCGTGACCTGGCGCTCCTCCATGGCCTCCAGCAACGCGCTCTGGGTTTTGGCCGGCGCACGGTTGATCTCATCGCCCAACAGCACATTGGTGAAGATCGGCCCCTGCCTGAGCCGGAACTGGCCGTTGCCCATCTCGTACACCTGCGTGCCGATCACGTCGGATGGCATCAGGTCGGGCGTGAACTGGACGCGCTTGAACTCGGCCTGCGTGAGCGCCGCCAGCGTCTTGGCCATCAGCGTCTTGGCGGTGCCAGGCACGCCCTCCAGCAGCACATGGCCGCCGCTGAACAGAGCGATCAGCAGCTGCGTGAACGGCTCCTCCTGGCCGACCAGCGCCTTGGCGGCCTCGGCGCGGATGTGGTTCGCGATGTCTTGGACGAGCATGAAACTCCTTATAGCCCGATTACTTGTCGCAAGGCTACCTCGATTCCGCCCATAGCTTGGCTCGACATCCTAGTCATGGGCCTTTTCCTCTTTCGTAATGAAAATTAGGTTCCTATGATTGTACGCGCGCTACTTTCCGCATGCAAATCACGAGACATGCCGGGTTTGGCCTCTGTAGGAACCCATGCCTCTACCTTCGCCTGCAAATCGGCCCCTTCGTAGAGAGCACGGTTGCGGCGGTACAGCAGCGCCATCCAGATTGGCAGCGGCGGAAGCACCAGCATCAGACCAATCAGCCAGGCGCAGGTCGCGGCGGCACGCGTCGCGGGCGATTCCTCGCCAAGCGCGTAGAGCAATGGCAGCGGCAACAGCATGCCGATCGTCGCCATGACCGCCAGGCCGCCGGCCGCTATCAGCAGCGCCGCCAGGCACCACACCAGCAAATTACGCCCAAAGCGAAACACGATCAACTCCAGGCTGCGCTGCAAGCTCTCGCCAAACGAGCGCGACTCCTGCACCCAGGGCTGGAGGCTGTAGAACAGGCCGCTGCCGGTCGCCCCGATGATCATGAGCGAGGTGTAGAAGCCCACCATGAAGATGCCGATCGCGATCAGCCCCAGCGCACCAGTGCTGCCTTCGTCGGCCGCCGCCCCAATAAAGGCCACCGCCATGAACCCGACCACATAGAGCGGGCAGACGCAGGCCATGCTGATCAGCGACGAGACGATTTGCGCAACGAACGCATAGACAATCGTAAAGCAGCCCATGCCGGTGGCGCGCAGCGGGTGGATCGCCATGGCCTCGCGGAAGCGCACCGGCCGGCCCTCGGCCGCGGCCGCAGCCGCGCGCGATAGCCCACCGATCAGGTAGATCAGCAGCGGGAAGAACACCAGCACCCCGCCGCCGAACAGCAGCACGCCCACCAGGCCGCGATAGCGTTCGTCTACCCAGGACTCAGCCACAACCGTCGTGCCGATGACAATCGCCACGGGCACGAACCAGCTAGCCGTGAGCAGCACGAAGCCGACGAAGTTGCGCCGGTACAGCCGCAGCCCTTCGTCGAGCAGGGAGAGGATCGGTTGCAGGGCTTCTGACATTGCAAATTTCAGATTGCAGATTGCAGATTGAGTCTGCTAATCTGCAATCTGCAATCGGGTGCCCACACCCAGAGGGTACCCGGCGAATCTGCAATACAGCAGATCGCAAAGCAGTTGAGCATTCATGCATAGGCGAGAAACGCACTGTAGCGCATAGAACGCAACTGCTTACTGCCACCTGCCGACTGCAAACTGCTATAGTATTAGCGGCGGCGCGCGAACGCTTCGGCCATCGCGTCAGCCTGGCTTACCGCACGCACCAATTCGGCCTCGCTGGGGTTGGCGGCGCGCAAGCGGGCCAGCAGCGCCAGCAGTTCCGGCTCATTCACCTCCCGAGCACGGGCAAGCTCGCGCGCGAACTCGCGGTCGTCGAGCTGCGGGTTGATGCCGTCCTTGTGAGCCAGTCTGCGCTTGAGGGCGCTGTAATAGTGACTCAGGATGTAGTCGCGCTTGCCGCCGCGCTGAAACA
>DATFXE010000772.1:0-6220 GCA_035258585.1 Roseiflexaceae bacterium
GTCTGGCCGGTGTTGCCGGTGACAGTCTGGATCACCGGTGTCAGAGTGGCCTGGCCTGTGGAGCTGCTGACCACCAGGTTGGCGACATGGGTAAATGTTTGCCCGCCCCCGGTAGCCTGGACCTGGATATTATACGTACCAGGGCTTGCACCGGAGGGCGGTGTGACAAACACCGAAAAGCTGCCCGTCGCATTGTTGCTTAGTGTTAGCGTTGAGGCAGAAAGGGTAGTGACCCATCCTGCCGGTGCGTTCGTAACGGCCAGACTGAAAACCGTGTTGGCGCCAAGGTTATTATTGGTCAGTGTGTAGTTGAGTGTAGTCGCAATGCCGGGCGTCACCGTCGTCGTGCTCGGGCCTGATAACGTTGCTCCAGTTTGGGCAAACACCGGCGCCTGCCATGTCCCAGCCATCAGCGCGATCAGGAGTGGAACGGCCAACGCAATCGCGAGGTTGCGGATGTGGATGCGGCGTTGTTTCGCAGGCACGGCGACTCCAGGGCTATAGGCAGGAACCTGGCCCGCATTATAGCAGAAGGCATGGGCGTGTCAAGGATATTGCAGATTACAGATTGTAGATAACAGAATTCTAGGTCTACAATCTACAATCTGCAATCTGCAATCCGATCAGGCCAGCGTGCGCCCGATAGCCACGGCCACCGCTGCCAGGCGCGGGGTCAGGGCGGCGAAGTTCTCGAGGGTCAGCGACTGGCCGCCGTCCGACTTCGCGCGATCCGGGTCGGGGTGGATCTCCATGATCAGCCCATCCGCCCCGGCTGCCAGTGAGGCCAGCGCCAGCTGTGGCACCAGGTACCACTTGCCGGTGCCGTGGCTCGGGTCGGCGATCACCGGCAGGTGGCTGCGCCGCTTGGCCAGCGCCACGGCGTTCAGATCCATCGTGTTGCGGGTCGCGGTCTCGAAGGTCCGAATGCCGCGCTCGCACAGGATGACATTCGGGTTGCCCTGGGCGATCACATACTCGGCCGAGAGCAGCCACTCCTCGATCATGGCCGAGAGGCCGCGCTTGAGCAGCACCGGCATCCCGGTGCGGCCAACCTCTTCGAGCAGCTGGTAGTTCTGCATGTTGCGCGCGCCGATCTGGAGCACATCGGCGTAGCGGGCGACCAGGTCGACGTCGGTAGGGGTCATCACTTCGGTAACGACCGGCAGGCCGGTTTCGTCGCGGGCCTGTGCCAGCAGCTTGAGGGCTTCCTCGCCCATGCCGCGGAAGGTGTAGGGCGAAGAGCGCGGCTTGAAGGCGCCGCCGCGTAGCATACTGGCGCCGGCCTCGCGCGCGGCGCGAGCGGTGCTCATGATCTGCTCTTCGCTCTCGACCGCGCACGGGCCGGCAATGATCACGCAGCTGCTGCCGCCGACCTTGATGCCCCGCACGTCGACGATCGTGTCGTGAGGGTGGAACTCGCGGGCGGCCAGCTTGTAGGGCCGCGTGATCCGCACCGCCTCCTGCACGCCATCCAGCAGCTCCAACTCTTCGCGCAAATTGGGCGGGATGGCGGCGCCGACGACGCCGATAATGGTGCGCTCCTCGCCATGTGAGAGGTGGCCTCTCAGCTGGTGCTCCTCCAGCCGGCTAAGCACGGTGTCAATGTCTTTCTGGGTCGCGCTCGCGCGCATAACGACAATCATGGGGGGATCCTCCTTTACAATCGGTAAGATACATTCGACATAACGAACGGCGTAGTGTGGCCGGCGTTCGAGCGTTCGTGGTGCTAATGGCAGATCGAGCGTGGTCATAGCAGTTCTCCCCGATCAAAAAAGGCCGAACGCCTGGATCAGCGTTCAGCCTCGTGTGAGCTCATGGAATGAGCGGATTCGCCCCGCCCTTTCAGCAGCATAGCGCGTTCCGGGCGCAGATTGCGCGCGCCGCGAACGTAAATATGCACGATCTCGTCGGCGCGGCGGGTGGTGTTCCAATGGATCAGCACGCGAATACAGCGCTCCAGGCTGCCGGGGACGGCCATCTCGTGCGTGCAGATCAGCGCGGTGTCGAGCCAGCCAAGCTCGCGCGCGGCGACGGCCGGAAACTCGGCGTTCAGATCGGGTGTGGTGCTGAAGATTGCGCTGGCAATGTCTTCGATGCGAAGATTGTTCTCAGCGATCAACCGCTCGAGCAAGTCGCGGGTGGCCTCGAGAATAGCCTCGCGCGTGTTGGCGTCGGCGGTGGTTGCGCCGCGAATACCCCGGCAGAAATAGGTCATCGATTCCTCCTTCATACAACAGAAGAGGCGTGGAGCCTGTCGCTCCACGCCTCTGGGTGCACCAGTTTCAGTCATTACTCAACGCGAAGCTCTCCAGTCCTTTGTTCGGCCGGCATAAAAGTAGTAAAAGCTAAAAAAGGACTTGTGGCTATGCGGTTGCATTGCTTTCTCTTCGCGTCGGTTATATGGCAGACTATAGCATGGAACAGATCGGGTGTCAATCGGCATTTTTGGGTATTGGGGATTGGGGATTGGGGACTGGGGAGTGAGTGTTCGGACTCCCGATCGCTAATCCCTAATCGCTCGCCAGAGGCTGGCAGAACGGGCAGAAGTGGGTGCCGCGCTGGCCGACGACGATCTTCTCGATCGGCGTGCCACAGCGCGGGCAGGGTTGGCCCTCGCGATCGTAGACGTTGAAGTGTTCCTGGTTGCTGCCTGGCTCGCCATAGCCGTTGCGGTAGTCGCGCAGTGTGCTGCCGCCGTGCTCGAGGCCCTGGAGCAGCGCCAGCCGAATGCCCGAGTGCAGCCGCGCGATCTCGTCGTCGCTCAAGCTGTCGCTGGAGCGCAGCGGATGCAGCTGGGCGTTCCAGAGCGCTTCGTCTGCGTAGATATTGCCGATCCCCGCGATCACTTTCTGGTCGAGCAGCAGCGGCTTGAGGCGGGTGCGGCGCCTGAGCAGCTCGGCCAGCAGCTGCGGTGTGAACGCGTCGGAGAGCGGCTCGACACCGTGAGCGCTTTCGAGCGCGGCCATGCCGGCGCTATCGAGCAGGCGGGCGCGCCCGAACTTGCGGGTGTCGTGGAAGAACACCTGGCGGCCATCGTCCAGCAACAGCACCAGGTGCGTATAGATGTCGGGTTGGGCATCCGGGCCATGGACGGTGATCGAGCCGGACATGCGCAGGTGCAGCGCCAGACTCCAGCCGCCGTCCAGCGTCAGCACGATCCATTTGGCGCGGCGGCCAGCGGCCAGGATCTGGCGACCTTGCAGCAGCTCCACGAACTGTTCGACGGCCGGCGTCTCGACCATGCGCTGCCAATCCAGCCGCGTGACGGCGACGATCGTTCGGCCGACGATCTGCGTGCCCAGACTGCGGGCGGCGTGTTCGACTTCGGGTAGTTCTGGCATGGCGAGTCACGAGTTACGGGTTACGAGTTGCGATGGACTTATGGTGATTCAATCGACAACTGTGATCGGCGTACCGATGTCGGTCCAGTCGTAGAGCCAGGCGGCGGCGTCGAGCGGCAGATTGATGCTGCTGTGGCTCATGCGCACAGCAGCATAGATTCCTCCGGCTGATCGCTATCTACAAGGAGGGCAAAGTGGACACTGTGTTTAAGAAACCAGGCGTGTACAAGGAGTATGCGACGCTTTCTGTTGCTATAACTGATTATACTATGTCTTTACAGTATGTCAATTAGATGTTCAATTCGATTAGCCCGTCCACATGCGCCCGATCGGAAACTCATAGGCGTCGAGCGAGTCCGGCTTCATGGTGATGCTGTAGCCTGGCCGTTCGGGCGGCATGTAGCGCCCATCCTTGATCAGCACCGGATCGACGAAATGCTCGTGCAAATGATCGACGTATTCCAGGATGCGCTGCTCAAGCGAGGCGCCGACACAGATGTAATCGAAGATCGATAGGTGCTGGACATATTCGCACAGGCCGACACCGCCGGCATGCGGGCAGACCGGCACGCCGAACTTGGCGGCCATCAGGAGCACTGCCAGCACCTCGTTGACCCCGCCGAGACGGCATGCGTCGATCTGGCAGAAGCGGATGGCCTGGGCTTGGAACAACTGCTTGAAGATAATGCGATTCTGGACATGCTCTCCGGTCGCCACTCCGATCGGCGCGACAGCGCGGGCCACGGCGGCGTGACCCAGCACGTCGTCCGGGCTGGTCGGCTCCTCGATCCAGAGTGGATTGAAGGCTGCCAACTGCACCATATTGGCGATCGCCTGGCCAACATCCCAGACCTGGTTGGCATCCATCATCAGCGCGCGATCGGGCCCGATCTCCTCGCGAATGATCCCGGCGCGGCGCACGTCGTCGTCGATATTAACGCCGACCTTCATTTTAATGTGCGTCCAACCGTTCGCGATCGCCTGACGCAGTAGCGCACGCAGCTTGTCGTCGGAATAGCCCAGCCAGCCGGCCGAGGTCGTGTAGGCTGGGAAGCCGCGCTCGCGCATCTCTGTCTCGCGCGCCGCTTTCGTGGGCACATTGCGGCGCAGAATGTCGGCCGCTTCGGTAGGCGTAATCGCGTCGCTGATATAGCGGAAATCAATGCAGGCGACCAGCTCCTCCGGCGTCATATCTACGAGCAGCTTCCAGAGCGGCTTTCCGGTGGCCTTGGCGTACAGATCCCAGACCGCGTTGACCAGCGCGGCGGTCGCAAGATGGATAACGCCCTTCTCGGGGCCAACCCAGCGCAGCTGGCTATCGCCTGTAATCATGCGCCAGAACGCGCCCATATCGGCAGTAAACGACTCGAGCGTCTTGCCGACCACCAGGTATTTGAGCGCGTCGATCGCGGCGACGCACAGCTCGTTGCCCCGACCGATGGTGAATGTAAGGCCGTGGCCCTCCAGCGCCGGGTCGTCGGTTTTGAGCACGACATAGGCGGCTGAGTAGTCCGGGTCACGGTTCATGGCGTCCGAGCCATCCAGCGTGCGCGATGTTGGAAAGCGTATGTCGCGGGCAGTGACATTGGTGATAGTGAGAGGCAAAGGAGCACCTCCTTGCGTTGGTGACATCTCAGACAAGCGGTTGCCGGGGGGTATACCACATACTGTATACAGCATGTCATATACCGTATATGGGATAGTATCGCCTGGCAGATTCTTTGTCAAGTAGGGTAAGCGCACGCGGCTAATACAGTTCGACCCAAATCCATTGCTGGCTCTGTTGACGATAGACGATGGACGATGGTGCGATCGTCTATCGTCTATGACCATTCGGTAGTGCGTAGTAGGTACAAGTGCTACCTATGCACTACACAGATACCGCTGGCTTACTCAGATGGGAGGTTTGGAGGGCTTTGCCCTCCATGAAGCATTTGGTTTTGGGGGTGGTTCGGGCGGCAAAGCCGCCCGAACCAGGCGCAAAAAAAGAAACGTCTCGGGAGCCTGCGGCCCCGCACGCCCACCTGGCGAGTTTGCCAGCAGTATCCTACACACTAGGGGTTGGCAAAACGCCGATAAGGATGTCAAATGACCCTCTAGATCACGCTAGCGGCGCGAAGTCCCGCGATCTCAGAGCCATCATAGCCGAGGCTCGTCAGCAGCTCGTCGCTATGCTCGCCGAGCGCGGGAGCTGGCCGGGATGCCGTGCTGCCGAACATACCGCCGATCTGCCGCACGCTACCCTCACCGGGCTGGTCGAGCGCGCTGATCTGTTCGCTATGGCGATCTAGCGCTTCGGCCAGCGTGAGCGCCGGCCCGACGCATACCTCGGCGTCGCCGAAGAACGCCATCCATTGATCGCGCGTGCGACTGGCAAAGATAGCATCCAGGTCGGCGAAGATTCGCGCTTGACCCGGCCAGGGCGCGTGCTGGAGAGCGGCATACTGTTCGCGATCGAGCATGTGGCACAGGTTTGTCCAGAAGCGCGGCTCGACCGCGGCGACGGTGAGGGCGCCGCCATCGGCCGTAGCGTAGACGCTGTAGTAGGCGTAGCCGCCCGAGAGCGGCCCGCGCCCGCCGGCCGGTATCGTGCCGGTGGCCCACTGTTCGGCGGCGTAGAGCGCCAGCCAGCGCAGCACGCCATCGGTCATCGAGATGTCCAGCGCCTGGCCGCGGCCGGTGCGCCGGCGCTCCAGCAGCGCCGCCAGGATGCCGAAGGCGCAGTAGAGGCCGGCGGCGGAGTCGGCCACCGCGATGCCGGCGCGCACCGGCCCCTGCCCGGGCAGCCCCGTCACCGACATGAGCCCGCCCATGCCCTGCGCGATCTGGTCGAAGCCCGGTCGGCCGGCGTAGGGACCGGTCTGGCCGAATCCGGAAAT
>DATFXE010000773.1:0-3766 GCA_035258585.1 Roseiflexaceae bacterium
CCCCCGCCAATCTCGAAGATGAGTATGACGAGGTGGTCGAGGATTCATTTCCAGCCAGCGACCCGCCGCCTGGGCCTGTGACGCTGCTGTAGAATAAGATGCAGTCACGAGAATCGGTGCGCGAGCGCACGGCGCTTGCCCTGGACATCCCTCTGATCTCGATCAGCTACGCCCTGATCGCGCTGGTCGCGCTGGCGCCGCGCCTGCTGAGCCTGGGCAGCTTTGTCACCGTCGACGAGATCGCGTTCTGGATCCCGCGCTCCGACGCGTTCTTGCGCGCCGTACAGGCTGGCGATTTCCCGGCGACGGCGATCTCGACCCACCCTGGCGTCACGACCATGTGGCTCGGCAGCGCCGGGATCGTGCTGCGGCGCGCCCTGCTGGCGTGGGGCCTGCTGCGCGACGATGCGTTTCCGACGCTGCTGGCGTTCTATCGCCTGCCTATCGTGCTGGCACACACCGCCGGCATTCTGGGCGGCTATGCACTGCTGCGGCGGATGCTGCCCGCACTGGCGGCGCTGCTGGCGGCGCTGCTCTGGGCGGCCGACCCATTTGTGATCGCCTATAGTCGTGTGCTGCATGTCGATGGCCTGGCGGGCACGTTTATCACCGTCAGCCTGCTGGCCGCATGCGTCTATTGGTTTCACAAGCGCCAGCCTGGCTTTCTCATACTTTCGGCTGTCAGCGCCGGCCTGGCGCTCCTCAGCAAATCGCCCGCGCTGGTGCTGCCGCCGCTGGTGGGGCTGATCGCGCTGGCGGCGACCTTCCAACCGGACGATGGACCCTTCGACTACGCTCAGGGCAGGCGATGGACGATGGACGATGGAGGTCGAAGATCGTCTATCGTCCATCGTCTATGGTCTATCGTCCCCCCAATCGGGGCCTGGGCCGCGATCTGCCTGCTCACTGCCGTCGCGCTGTGGCCGGCGCTATGGGCCGGGCCGTTGCGGGCGATCGAGCAGATCCGGGTCGGTGTAATGGCCGAGGGCGCCGAGCCGCACATGCAGGGCAACTTCTTCCTTGGCCGCGCCGACGACTCGCCGGGCCTGCTGTTCTACCCGCTGGCGCTGGCGCTGCGTTTGACACCCTGGACGCTGCTTGGCCTGCTGCTGCTGCCGATCGCCTGGTGGCGCGCACGCGATCTGGCGCCGGCGCGGCGCGACCTGGCGCTGCTGGCGCTGTATGCGCTTGTGTTTATCGTCGCGATGAGCCTGTTTCCCAAAAAATTCAATCGCTACATCGAGCCGATCTTCCCGGCGCTGGATGTGCTGGCGGCGGTGGGGCTACTGGGGATTGGGGATTGGGGATTAGCGATTGAGAGGCGTTTCTTTTCCCGATCGCTCACCGCCAGCCCCCAATCGCGGATCAGGATCGCGCTGTCCAGCCTGATCGGTATGGTTGCGCTGGCGAACGTCGCCTACTGGCACCCATACGAGATCGCCGCCTACAACCAGGCGCTGGGTGGCGCGCGAACCGGGGCGTACGCCTTCCTGACCGGCTGGGGCGAAGGGCTCGAGCAGGCCGCTGCCTGGCTGAATGAACAGCCCGATATCACCGGCGTGCGTGTGGCGACCACGCAGCCGGGCGCGCTTCAGCCCTACATGCGCGATGGCGCGCAGGCGCTGGCGGCGAGCGATCGGCTGCCGGATCGCACCGGCTACGTGGTGGTATATGTGCGTGCGACCCAGGGTTTCATCTGGCCGCCGTTCGATCAGTTCTACCCGGCCGCGGATCCGCTGCACGTCGTCCAGATCCATGGTGTCGACTACGCCTGGATCTATCAGGCGCCGCCGCCGCTTACACAGCCGCACGCGGCCGATTTCGGCGACCAGATTCACCTGCGCGGGCTAATCTGGGATGGTGCGGCGAAGCCGGGCCAGCCGCTTGCGCTCAGATTATCGTGGCAGGTTCGCGCGCCGCCGCCGGCCGACTACGTGCTCTTCGCGCACCTGATCAGCGCCGACGGCAAGCGGATCGCCCAGGTCGATCTGCCGTACCCAACCAGCAGCTGGCGCGCCGGCCGCTTCGCGACCACCGATCTGCCGCTGGCCCCGCCAGCCGACGCCGTAGCAGGGGTCTACCGGCTGGTGATAGGGCTGTATGATCCGGCGAGCGGGCAGCGCCTCGCGCTCCGCGCCGGCGAGCCGATCGAGGCGGCGCTGGATGGCCCCGATGCGCTGGTCTTGACTGAGGTGCGAGTTCGATAAGTCATCTGGACGCGAGTAAGGAGTCATCAGTTGTCAGTTATCAGTCATGATCTTAACAATTGACAACTGAGACGACTTGCGCGGTGCCTAGATGTGATCATTCACAGCGGTACTTTATCTTCTTTTTGTTTTCGTTTTTTCGCTCGCAGAGCGAAAAACGAAAACAGTAGGACTTACGCAGTTGGCGTTTTAGCGGGGGCGCGGGGGCCTGCGGCCCCCGAAAACCTTCTTTCTCTACCCACCTGTGGCGGCATTGCCGCCACAGGTGGGTAGAGAAAGAAAGGGGTTCTTTGGAGGGCAAAGCCCTCCAAACCTCCCAACTGCGTAACTCCTAAGATAAAACGGCAAGTAGCAGAGTGAACGCATAGCGGCGTTTGAAAGCTCGACTGCGTAAGTCATGACAACTAACAACTGATTGAACCTATGCACACCGATACCCTTCCATCCTATCTCGATCGCGCCGAAGCTCAGCCGCGCACCTCGACGCTGCAAATCGTGCTCATAACGCTGCTGGTGCTGGGCACGGCGCTCCTGCCGCGCGCGCTCGGTCTGGTCGACTTCTTCACGATCGACGAGGCCGATCACTGGATATTGCGCGTCCGGCTGTTTTCCGAGGCGCTCGATCACCATGACTGGGCCGGCACCAACCTGACCGGGCACCCCGGCGTGACGACGATGTGGCTTGGCGGGCTGGGTCGGCGGCTGGCGCTCGCCAATGGCATCACGCCCAAAACCGACACTGCGGCCTACCTGGCCATGCTGCGCCTGCCCTTGGCGATCACGAATAGTCTGGCGGTAGCGCTTGGCTATCTGCTGCTGCGCCGGATCATACGGCCGGGCGTGGCGCTGATGGCGGCCATTCTGTGGGCTACCGAGCCGTTTCTGATCGCGCACAGCCGCCTGCTGCATGTCGACGCGCTGATGACATCATTTTCGACACTTAGCGTGCTGCTGCTGCTGCTCGCCTCGCCATTTGCGCGCTGGCCGGAGATCGGCACACGCCGATGGCTTGTGATCGCTGGATCGGGCGTCGCGGCTGGGCTGGCGCTGCTGAGCAAGGTGTCGGGCCTGGTGCTGCTGCCGTGGGCTGGCCTGTTCCTGGCCGCCGTCGCGCTAGGCGACATGCGGCTGCGCGCCAGATACGGCCATGCCTGGTGGCGCTCGACGGGCTGGTGGCTGGCGGCCGTGCGGCAGACGCTGCTGGCATATCTGCTTTGGCTCGGCTGCCTGGTGGTGACGATGTTGGTGGTCTGGCCGGCTATGTGGGTCGAACCACTGGGGCCCGTGGGCGGTATGATCGCAGAGGCGATCGAGAACGGCGGCCAGCCGCATGCCTGGGGCAACTATTTCCTCGGCAGATCGATCCCCGACCCTGGCCCGCTGTTCTACCCGGTGGCCGTGCTGTGGCGCAGCTCGCCGGCGATGCTGATCGGGATGCTGGCGCTGCCGCTGGTCTTTTGGAAGCCGCGCTGGACCAGGGACCAAGGACCAAGGACCGAGGACGGCGAGATTTCGTCGTTGGCCTTTCGTCCTTCGTCGACATTCGTCTACCTGGCGCT
>DATFXE010000774.1:0-23121 GCA_035258585.1 Roseiflexaceae bacterium
CCTGTACTACTTGGTTGCGCCAGCTTCGCCACAATGGCTTGAAGACCGAATACATGCATTCCCTTTAATATGGCGTGATTATGCGAAGTATACATCAGCGGAACTATACATCAGCGACGACTTTGATGGCGCCCGCCCAACTGTTAAGTCACCCGAATTATTAGGGATACTATCCACCCTCGGTAGATTCGGCCGAATCATTCCATCTACAACCCAAACCGGCCAGCATTGCCGATCTATGCCGCCTAGCATCCTCTATCGGTGCATAACACCGAACTATTCCATCTACGATCGTCCCCGGGTACGAAATACGGAGGCGCTGTCTGGCTGGCGGTGGCGCCCACTGCGCTCTGCTCTATTGTAGCTCATCTGACAAGCAATTGGTCTATCGCCACCTGCCGATCGCACCGACGATGCACCTTGTACGGTATATACCACAGAGTATCGTAGCAAGATTGTTGTCACCGGCGCGTGCCACCCCGCACCTTGCTGAGAGTAGCATCATGGCGCCACAGAAAAAACTGCTCGATCAAGTACGCGAGGTGTTGAGGAAGAAGCATTACTCCCTGCGCACCGAGGAGAGCTATATCGATTGGATCACCCGCTATATCCGCTTTCATCAATTGCGTCATCCGCGCGATTTGGGCCTTGCTGACATTGAAGCGTTCCTCTCACACCTGGCTGTCGACGGCCATGTCGCTGCATCGACCCAAAACCAGGCCCGCAGCGCGCTGCTGTTTCTCTACCGCCATGTCTTGGAGATACCCATCGACGTGCCGCGCGATGTGATCGTGGCCAAAACGCCGCGACGACTGCCCACCGTCCTGACCAGAGATGAGGTTCGAGCGGTTATTCGCGAACTATCGGGCATGTACCGCCTCATGGCGCAACTGCTCTATGGCAGTGGCTTGCGCTTGATGGAGTGCGTTCGGCTACGCGTTAAAGATCTGGATTTCGAGCAGCGGCAGCTGACTGTGCGTGATGGCAAAGGCATGCACGATCGGGTCACGATTCTGCCCGATCGCTTGTCTGCTCCGCTATCTGATCATCTTCGCATGGTTCAGCGGCTGCACAATGCCGACCTGGAGCGTGGCAACGGTGCGGTGTATCTGCCGTTTGCGCTTGAGCGCAAGTACCCCAACGCCAACCGCGAGTGGGGCTGGCAGTATGTGTTTCCCGCTGACCGGCCCTCCACTGATCCGCTCTCAGGCGAGGTACGTCGACATCACATCAATGAGAGCAGCCTGCAAAAGAGTGTCGCGGCAGCCATCCGTGCTGCCGGCATCGCCAAGCCAGCCAGCTGCCACACGTTTCGTCACAGCTTCGCGACGCATTTACTCGAAAACGGCTACGACATCCGCACCGTGCAGGAACTGCTCGGTCACGCAGACGTGCGCACGACGATGATCTACACCCATGTGCTCAATCGCGGCGGCCGTGGCGTGCGCAGCCCGCTCGACGAGGTGTGACACGCGAGCAGCGATAAAGAATCCACGAAGGCTCACGAACGAATAGAGAAGATAAGTTCGTGCAGCTTCGTACGTCTTTGTGGATCCTGGTGCGTCGTGTTCACCGTCCATCGTCAATCACCTAGCGCCGCCAGCACGCGCTCGGGCGTCATGGGCTGCTGTGCCAGCCAGGCGCCGGTAGCGTCGTGGATAGCCGCGGCGAGCGCGGGCGCCAGCGGCACCAGCGCCATCTCCGACATGCCGCGCGCGCCATACGGCCCGTTCGGGTCGGCTAGCTCCAGGATCACCGGCACGATCTCGGTTGGCATGTCCAGCACCGTGGGCAGCAAATAGCTGCTGAAATAGGGTGTCAGGATCTTGCCGTCGCGCACCTGGAAGTGCTCCAGCAGCGCGTAGCCCAGCGCCTGGGCCAGGCACCCTTCAATCTGGCCTTCGACCTGCTGGCGGTTGATCGCCTTGCCGACGTCGTGGACACTGATGATTTTGAGCACCTGGACCTGCCCGGTCAGGGTATTGACCTCGACCTCGACCGCCTGCGCGACATAGCCGTAGCAGTAGTTCGGCCGCCCCGCGCCGGTGGCGGCATCCAGAGGGGTGGTGGCTGGCGGGCGATACTGCACCGTGGCGACGGCTGGCCGCTCCTCGTCCTCCTGCCAGCGCTTGAGCGCGGCCAGGCATGCGTCGTGGACCGCCCGGCCGCCCATCAGGGTCATCCGCGAGGCCGAGGCGCTGCCGGCGTTGGGCGCCTCGCTCGAATCGTCGGTGATCATGCTGATCTTGTCCGGTGGCAGCCCGAGCGTCTCGGCGGCGATCTGGCGCAGGGCCAGGTGCGCGCCCTGGCCGACATCGGCCGCGCCCACTCGAACATGCGCGTGGTCGACCGCCGCGGCGCCGATGAGTTCGACCGTCGCAGTGGCCTGCTCGGGGTAGCCGAAGGAGTAGCCGACGTTTTTGATGCCGCACGCTAGCCCCCAGCCCCGTTTGAGATGCGGCGTGGACGATGGACGATGGACGATGGACGATGACGCCGAGCTATCGTCTATCGTCTTTCGTCTTTGGTCCATTTCCTCAACGCAGCGCTCCAGCACCGGTAGCGCGCTCACGCCCGGCGGCAGCGGCTGCTGGGTCGATTCGATCCCGCCCTCGCGGTAGATGTTGCGGCGCCGCAGCTCGATCGGGTCCATGCCGATCGCCTGGGCCAGCCGCGTGACCATGATCTCGCTGGCGAACTGGGCCTGCGGCGCCCCAAAGCCGCGAAACGCGCCTGAGGGAACGTTATTCGTATAGACCGCGTAGCCGTCCACGCTGATATTGGCTACCTCGTAGCAGCCGTTGGCGAACAGCGTGGCGACCTTCGTGACCTCGGCGCTGGTCGAGGCGTAGGCGCCTCCATCCGCGATCACCTGCGCCTCGACTGCCGTGATGGTGCCGTCGCGCCGCGCGCCCCAGCGGCAGCGCACGATGAACGGGTGGCGCTTGTGGTGACCGATCATCGACTCTTCGCGCTTCCAGATCATGGCGGCCGGGCGGCGCAGCTTCCATGCGGCCAGCGCCAGCAGGTGCTGGATCGACAGATCTTCGCGCCCGCCAAATGCTCCGCCGATGGCGGCGTAGCGAATGACCACCTGCTCCTCAGGCAGCTGCAGCATCTGCGCGATCTGGCGGCGGTCTTCGTGCAGCCACTGGCCGGCGGTCTCGACCACCAGCCGGCCGTGCTCGTCGATATAGGCGATGCCGGCCTCGGGCTGGAGAAAGGCGTGATCTTGCCAGGAGGTTTGGAACTCATCCTCGATCACCACGTCGGCCTGCGCAAAGCCCTGCCCGATGTCGCCCTTGCGGATCGGCATGTGGAACAGCACATTGCTGCCGTGCGCGTCGTGCACCAACGGCGCGCCGGGCGCCATTGCCGCGCGCGGGTCGGCGACCACGGGCAGATCTTCGTACTCGACCGCTACCAGTCGTGCGCTGGCGTTGGCTGCTGCGACGCTCTCGGCCACCACCAGTGCGACTTTGTCGCCCTCGAAGCGCACCTTCTCGCCGCATAGCGCGGGCTGGTCATGCTCGATCAGGCCGTAGGCGTTGAACGGAACGTCGGTGGCCGTCAGCACCGCCACGACGCCGGGGTGCGCTAGGGCCGCGCCGGTGTCGATCGAGCGGATGCGCGCGTGCGGACGGTGTGCGAATACGACCTTGAGATGCAGCATCCCTGGGCGCACCAGATCGCCGGGATAGTTTGTCGCGCCAGTCACCTTGCCAAGCGCGTCGGGGCGCGGCAGCGAGGCGCCAATGAGTGTTGTCATAGGTATCCCCTTTTAACCAAGGACGAAAGACGAAAGACCAACGACGAAGGACCAACGATCTCAACCTCATGCGGTATGGCTTCCTATTGCTCAATGATACTTTGGTCTTTGGTCTTTGGTGGTTGGTCCCGCGCGGCGGACAGCACGGCATCTAAAATCTTGCGGTACCCGGTGCAGCGGCAGATGTTCCCGCTGAGCGCGACCTGGATCTGCTCGAGGTCGGGGTTGGCTTGCTCGTCCAGCAGCTTGGCGCCGGCCATCAGCATACCAGGGATGCAGTAGCCGCACTGCACCGCCGCGTTGGCGATGAAGGCCTGTTGGAGCGGGTGAAGTCCTTCGGACGACGATGGACGATCGACGATCGACGATCGATCGTCGGCAGCCGATAGGCTATCGTCTATCGTCTGTCGTCTATCGTCCTGAGCGGACGCGGCAAGCCCCTCAATTGTGGTGACAACGGTGCCGTGCGCCTGCGCCGCTGGCACGAGGCAAGCCATGACCGCCTGGCCGTTCAGCCAGACCGTGCAGGCGCCGCACTCGCCCTCGGCGCAGCCCTCTTTCGTGCCGGTCAGGCCGGCGTCCTCGCGCAGCGCATCGAGCAGCGATTTCGTATGCGCGTTGCCATCGAGGGTGTAGGGCTGGCCGTTGATGGTCGTCTCGATCACGGAGACGATGGACGATGGACGATGGACGATGGACGATAAAGCCTGATCCATCGTCTGTCGTCTATCGTCTATCGTCTCTAAGAGGACAGGCCGTTCGGGCCAGCCATCGCGCTCGCGGCCCTCGGCGATCCGCCGCAGCCCGTCGGCGACCAGGGCGGCGAGCGTGGCCAGCCGGTAGGCGGCCGAGCCGCGCACGTCGTCGATCGGGCTGACATCGCCGCATGCCAGCCGTCCGGCCTCGGCGCAGACTTCAGGCGTTAGCTGCTTGCCGCGCACATAGGCTTCGGCCGTCGGTGCACGCACGATCGTTGGCGCCAGGCAGCCGAGCGTGATACGCGCCTCCTTGATGATTGCAGATTGCAGGTTGTAGATTGTAGATTGATTTGTGCCTTCCGAATCTGCAATTTGCAATCTGAAATCTGCAATTTCGAATGTCAGCACAATCGCCAGATCGATAACTGATATTGCCTGGGCGCGGCGCAGCCCGAGCTTGAGGAACAGGCCGCGCTGGTGTTCCTGAAGCGCAGGGAAGCGAATCTCGCGCAGTAGCTCATCCGGCCGAACCACCGTCTTGCGGAAGCCGGCGTAGAAGTCGCGCAGCGGCACGACTCGCTCGCCCGCCGCGCTGAGCAGCACCACCTCGGCGTCGAGCGCCATGAGCGGCGTGATCGTGTCGTTGGCGGGCGAGGCGGTGATCAGGTTGCCGGCGATCGTCGCCCGCGTGCGGATCTGTGGCGCACCGACCTCCCAGCAGGCCTGCGTCAGCGGCAGCCCGTGCCGCACACACGCCTCGGATGCAATCACATCGTTATGGGTCGCCAGCCCGCCGATCCGGATCGTATCGCCGTCACGGTGCACATATTTTAGCTCATGCAAGCGGGTGATATCGATCAGCGCGCTGGTCGGCTTGATGCCGCGCTGAAGCTCGACCAGCACATCGGTGCCGCCGGCCACGATCCGCGCCTGCCCAGCGTGCTGCTGGAGCAGCTGGAGCGCCTCGTCGAGCGAGGTTGGTTGGAAGTAGGATTGCCACATCATAGGCTATTTCTCCTGGCCGGTTGGCAGCGGAAGGCTTTTACTGACACGACTTACGTGGTGGGGGTTCGGGGGCGGTGCAACCGCCCCCGAGATCTCCCCTTTTTGGCCGCTCTCGGCTACATTCGTGGCCGAGACCGGCCAAAAAGAGGCGATTTTGGAGGGACACCCAGAGGGTACCCGGTCCCTCCAAACCTCCCTGCAAACGCCGACTGCGTAACTCGTGTTACTGAGCGCTGCACAAATAGCTAACTTTGTGGTGGGGGTGTGGGGCGGCGAAGCCGCCCCACACCCCCACCACTGGGGAGGTCTGGAGGGGCCCGGGTGCCCTCTGGGTGCCCCCTCCAGACCTCCCCAGCAGCTATCTTTAGCTGCTTATGCAGCGGTCAATAGAACGTTCTAACGCTCCAACGTTCTAACGCTCTCAGCGCCGCTGATATGGATCGAGCGCATCGCGCAGCCCATCGCCGAGCAGGTTGAAGCCCAGCACCGTCAGCATGATCGCGACGCCGGGGAACAAGATCAGCCATGGCGCGCTGCGGTAGTAGGTCTGGCCCTCCGAGATCATCCGGCCCCAGCTGGGGGTGGGCGGCTGCACGCCGATGCCCAGGTAGCTCAGCGAGGCCTCGAGCAGGACGTTGGTGGCGATGCCGAGCGTGCCCCAGACGATCGCCGTGCCGACCAGGTGTGGCAGGATGTGACGGAACAGGATGCGCGCAGCCGGCACCCCGGTACACTGCGCCGCGATCACAAAATCCTGAGCGCGCAGCCGCAGCACCTGCGCATGCACCACGCGCGCCAGCCCGGTCCAGTAGACCACGCCGATCACCACGATGATGATCGTCAGGCTGGGCTTCAGCACCGCCACCAGCGCCGTCGCCAGCAGCAGCGTCGGGAAGGCCAGCATCACGTCGGTGAAGCGCATCAGCAGCGCGCCGAGCCAGCCATGCGAGTAGCCGCTGACTGCGCCGATCAGCACGCCGATCGCCACTACCAGCACATTCGCCAGCACGCCCACCGTCAGCGAGACCCGTGCGCCATAGATGATCCTGCTGAGCATATCGCGCCCGCTCGGGTCGGTCCCAAAGATGAAGCGCGCGCTCGTGGGCAGCGTGCTGGGCACCGGCAAGCCCTGGAGCGTCAGCCCATCGTCGAAGACCTGCTCGGGATCGTGCGGGGCCAGCGACGGCGCGAACAGCGCCATCAGCACCAGTAGCCCCACCAGCACTGCGCCGGCGATCGCGCCGGGGTCGCGCCAGAACTGCCGCCAAGCCTGCCGCGCCGGGCTACGATATGCCGTCTCAGCTACAACTGTCGGCTCATCGACGATAGTCGATGGAAGCGAAATATTCTGACTCATAAGACCAAGAACCAAGAACCAAGAACCAAGAACCACCATCGACAGATGCGGTTCTCGATTCTTGGTTCTCGGTTCTTCCTACTTGCCTTTCCAAAGCCGCTCATACATAAACGTATGCACCGGGTGCAGGAAGTCGGACTGCTCGCCGTGCAGCGCGTCGGAGTGGCCAATGTACTGCTCCAGGTGATAGACCGGCACCCAGACAGCCTCGTCCATCAGCTTCTGGAAGATCTGCTGGTACGCTTTCATGCGCGCGCCCTTGTCCTGCATGCCCAGCGCCTTGTTAGCCTGATCGTCGAGGTCCTTGTTGCAATACCACGACCAGTTCCAGCCGCCAGGCTGAGCCGACGAGCATGACAGGATCGGGCCATAGAAATCGGCCGGGTCGGGGTAATCCTGCGTCCAGGCCAGCTGGCCCGACCAGGTCAGCGGTGTCTTCTCGGGCGTGCCGGCGTCGGCGATCACGGTGCTGTTCGCCAGGGTCTTGATCTCCAGGTCGACGCCGATCTTTTTCAGATCTGTCTGAAATGACTCACACACCTTCGGCTCAGGGTCGACCGAGATGCAGGTGATGCTGGTCTTGAACCCGCTCGGGAAGCCGGCCTCGGCCAGCAGCGCCTTGGCCTTGTCGACGCTGTAGTCGTAGCCCTTGATGTTCGGGTCATAGCCCGGCATCAGCGGTGGCAGAATACCCTTTGCGACCTGTGCGCGCCCGTTCATGAGCTTGACGATCTGGTTCTTGTCGATCGCCATATTGATCGCCTGGCGCACCTTGAGGTTGTCGAATGGCTTGACCTGCGTGTTGATCGCGATATACGAGGTATTCACCCAGGTCTGGTGGACGATCCGGTTCTGCCAGGCCGGGTCCTGGCTCAAGCGCACGAACTCGGCCGGCGGCAGCGTGTCGCCCAGCAAGTCCAGCTCGCCCTTCTCCAGCTTGAGCACATTCACCTCGGGTGTCGCGCCGATCTGCACCTCGACGCCGTCGAGGTAGGGCAGCCCCTGCTTGAAGTAGCTCGGGTTCTTCTTGAAGGTGATCTTCTGGCCCGAGGTCCAGGTATCGAACGTAAACGGGCCGGTGCCGACGGGATGGTGGCCGAAGTCGTCCTTGTACTTGTCGACCTCCTCCTTCGGCACGATAAAGGCGAAGTTCAGCGCCATCACGTTCAAGAAGGTCACGTCGGGCTGGGCGAGCGTAAACTCGACCGTCAGCGGATCGAGCTTCTTGATGCCCTCGACGCTACTCGCCTTGCCGTCGGCAAACTCCTGCGCGCCCTTGATTGTCAGAAAGAAGCCCTGGCCGGGACTCTTGGTGGCCGGGTTGAGCACGCGCGTGATCGTGTAGACCACGTCGTCGGCGTTCAGCTCGCGGCCATTGTGAAACTTCACGCCTGGGCGCAGTTTGAAGGTGTAGACCGTAGCATCCGCATTGACCTTGGGCATCTCAGCCGCCAGCTGCGGGACCAGTGTGGTGCCCTGATCGTAGTCCATCAGTGCGTCGAAGACCATCTTCTCCATCGGCCAGTTATTCCAGTCATAGCCGATCGCCGGGTCGAGCGTGGCGATGTCGTTCTGGTACGCGACCGACATAGTGCCGCCGGGCTGGGGCGTCCCAGCTGCCGCGCCGCCAGCTGCGGGCGTGGCGGCGCCCGGCGCCGTCGCCGGCGCGCCGCCACAGGAGGCAAGCAGCGCCAGCAGCATGGCCATAAGCGTGACACGCGGCAGCCCGCCCCGCAGGGCTGAGAATCTGAATCGACCTCCAGACATGGTGGCCTCCTCTAGTTGTGGGAATCTGAACGATCTGAGGTACGCGTTATCTGAGCGCTGAGGGAGACAGAGTAGCACTAAAACACGGGGAATGCAACTTGCGCTATCGGCAACGATTAGACGCAGACGAACGCGGATAAAGATCATCTGTCCACGCTCGTCTGCGTCCTGTTTGCCTCCAAGGGAAGCGGTTTTTTAGGAAATAGCCTTGAGATCCCGGCGCTGCCGCATGGCGTAGACGACGCCGCTGCGGAGATCGGCCTGCGTGATCAGTGTGGAAAGATCCAGCTCCAGCCCGACGATCGTCTGCGCCAGCTCGGGGCGCAGACCTGCAAGAATCGTCTGGGTGCCGAGCAGACGGGCCGCATCCGCTGCCTGGAGCAAGGCCTTGGCGACCTGACTGTCGACAATCGGCACGCCGGTCACATCCATGATCACGAAATCGGCGCGGTGCTGCTCGATCCCGCGCAAGAGCGAGCTGACCAGCAAATTCGCCCGCTCGCTGCTAATCGCCCCAACCAGCGGCATCACCAGGATGCCTTCTAGCACGGGCACGACCGGGCTGGAAAGCTCCTGTACCGTCGCGCTCAGCTGCTCGCGATCGCTGATCGACTCGCGCAGTTCGGCCAGCGCGCCCTCGAGATCGGCCGTGCGCTCGGCCACGCGCTGTTCAAGCGCCTGGTTCTGGGCCTCGATCTGCGCGCGCGAGGCGTGCAGATCGCGCGCCATCGTCCGCAGCGCCTCCGCCAGAGCGCCCAGCTCGCCGCCGCGCCGCACCGCTACTGGCGCGCCCAGATCGCCGCGCCCAAACGCCGCGCTAGCGCGCGTCAGCACCTGAATCGGGCCGGCTGTGTAACGTGCGATCGCCCAGGCCGCCAGTGCCATCACCAGTTCAATCGGCACGGCCACCAGCAGCGCCATGCGCTGCAGAACCAAAAGCCCTCGTTCGATATCGTCGGTTTGCAGCTCCATCGCCACCGCGCCAACCGGCCGCTCGCCTCGCTCTTCATCAAGCACCGGCGCGACGAGCGTAACGAGGCCGGGCGCGCGTTGTTGGATGATCGCGCCACTCGCGATTGCCTGCCGCGCCAGCTCCTCGTCGCCGCCTTTCAGTTCGGGCGGTAGATCGGCGGAGCTTTGTTGATCGAGAAATAGACCTGTCACGCTGTAGAGCGCGATGCGTCGGATGCTGCCTGGATGGGGAATCGGGGCCATTACCTCACGCGCCGCAAGGATATCGCTCTCGTGGGTTGGCCTGACCAGCTGGCGCGCAGTCGTCTCGAGCAGCTGAGTGTTGCGTGCGACGATCGCATCCTCGACGATCGTTTGCGCCTGGGCGAGCAGGATCAAGACGACCAGCGTCATCGCGATCAGCGTGCTGACAATCACGAGAACCGTGAGCTGTGTCGTAAGGCGAAGACGGCCAAATCCCATTGCAATCCTTCTTCAACATATATAGGGAGATTTCGACCGACGATACTGGCACCAGGACGATCATAGGATACTGCTGGCAAACTCGCCAGCCGGGGGTGCGGGGGCCGCAGGCCCCCGAGACGTTTCTTTTTTGCACCTGGTTCGGGCGGCTTTGCCGCCCGAACCAGGTGCAAAACCAAATGCATCTTGGAGGGCTTTGCCCTCCAAACCTCCCATCTGAGTAAGCCAGCAGTATCATCATAGCATGCCATCTTTCTGATGAGCAATCCAATATCGGATCGAAATCATTACTATGATTACCAAACGAAACGGGCTAGTATGGTAAGATAGCGCGTGCGCTCGAGGCAAATCGGCGGTTGAGAGCCTAATCATATACGCCCTATCAGAGAAGGAGCAGCACTTGATCTCGTATAGCGAATCGATCGAAGGGGTCAGCGCCGGCCAGCTGAAGGGCTTCTTCGTCGGCTGGCCAAACCCGCCATCACCCGAGACCCATCTGCGCATCCTGGCGGGCAGCGCGGCGGCGGTGCTGGCGCGCGACGACGCGATCGGCGACGTGGTCGGCTTCATCACTGCGGTCAGCGATGGCGTGTCGTGCGCCTACATCCCGCACCTGGAGGTGCTGCCGGCGTACCAGGGCCGCGGGATCGGCTCCGAGCTGGTGCGACGAATGTTGGCGCAGCTGCGCCACCTCTATATGGTCGACTTGATCTGCGACACCGATGTTCAGCCGTTCTACGCCCGGCTGGGCATGCGGCCGTACACAGGTATGATTCTGCGGAACTATGATCGCCAGTCGGGCGCGCGGTGAAAGGTAGGGACTGCCAGAAAATAACCACCAGGCGGCCAAGACACCAAGGTCGCCAAGATTTCTGTATCTCGAGATCTTCTTGGCGCTCTTGGCGTCTTGGCGGTTTAGCAAAGCGGGGCGTTGCTTGTTAACCACTCCTAAGTCTAGCACGCTGATCCCGGCCGCGCTCGCCGCGGCTATCGTGGCGCTGACGCTGTATGCCTACCGCGAGCTGCCAGCGCGCCCCTTCGCCGCCGACGACTACCAGTGGTTGCTCAACGTGCACGGCTTGAGTTTTACCGAGGTCGCCGGTCAGGCTTTCGATCCGCGCGCGCAGAGCCACTTCTTCCGGCCGCTGGTCTGGTTGCTGTTCTGGGCGCAGACGCGCGCGTTCGGTCTCGACCCGCGCGGCTTTCACGCCGTATCGCTGGGGTTGCATCTGCTCAACGCCGGGCTGCTGGGATGGATGGCCTACCGCTTGACGGCCGACCACCGACCACCGACGACGGGCACGCGACCGCACTCTTCGTCTTTGGTCTTTGGTCTTTGGTCTGCGCTCGCGGCCGGCGCGATCGTCGCGCTGCACCCCGCGCCATTCGAGGCGGTTGTCTGGGCCTCATCCCAGAGCGAGCTGCTGGCCGCGGCGCTATTGCTGGCGGCGCTACACCTCTGGCTGTGCCGACGAACGACCAAGGACAAAGGACCAAAGGAGGAACATCAAGCGGTCGAGCGCCTTTGGTCGTTCGTCTTTCGTCCTTGGTCGCTCTTTGGCACCATCGCGCTCGCCCTGGCGCTGCTGGCGAAAGAGAGCGCCGTGATCGGCCTGCCACTGCTGATAATGGTAGAACGTTCGAACGTTGAAATAGCCTGCCCTGAGCCTGACGAAGGGTTGAAACGTTCAAACGTTGAGCGCTTCGCGCCCTACCTGCTGCCCGCGCTCATGACGATCGCCTACGTCGCGCTCCAGATCGGGATCGAGCGGCGGAACTACCTGCTCGAACAGGGGGGCTACGGCTTCGGCCCGCAGCTGGTGCTGAACCCGCTGCGCAGCCTGGCGCTGATTGTGGCGCCGCTGCCCGCCACCGAGCACGCCGACGCCGACTGGCTCGCGCCGCTGGGAGCAGTTGTGGCAATCGCCCTGCTCATATTTTTGATTTTAAATTTCAGATTGGGGATTGATAAGCGCCGAAGGCAATCTAAAATCTGCAATCTACAATCTAAAATAGTTCTGGCGCTCGCCCTGACGCTACTGCCAACCGCGCCGTTTGTCTCGCCGCCGGACTCGCGCTACCTGTACCTGCCGGTGATGGCGGCCGCACTACTGATAGCTTTTCTGCTTGACCAAAGACCAACGACCAAGGACCAAAGTCTCGGCACGAGCGCGGTTGGTCCTTGGTCTTTCGTCTTTGGTCTAATCTTGGCGCTAGTGCTGGCCGGGTGGGCCTCCGGCGAGCTGCATGCCCGCGAGGGGCGCTTCGCGGTTGCCAGCGGGCCGGGCGGCAGCTTGTGGCGCCTGGCGTCTGCCGTATGCGCCGAAGGCCACCCCGATCGCATGGTGATCGTCGAGCCGCCGCTGGCGCCGCCGCACGTCGAGGCGATCGTCGGCCTGGCATGCGCTGATACGCGCACCAAGATCGTCGGGCACGACCAGATCGACAAAGCCATCAAGGGCCACTCGTTGGTGATCGCATTCCCAAACGGCAGCGCCGAGATCGAGCGGCGCACATGAGTGCTGGTACGGCTTTTTGGGTGTCTGGCTGTACGGCTAGGCCCTTCACTTGATCGCGCGGTTGTGCTTTCATGGCAATGTGAACAGGTGCGCCAGGCGCACCGGCTGACGACATGCATGAAAGGACAGCCCGATGAAGCTGTATCGATATTTGATTCTCACGATCGCCCTGGCGTGTATCACGGCCGCCATCCCGGCGACGGCCGGCGCCGCCCCCGCGAGCAAGCTGGCGACGTACACCCACCCGGACGGGCTTTGGAGCGTCCAGTACCCCAGGGATCTGCTGCACGCCGAGCAGCTCAACTCCGAGGTTGTTATCTTCATCAGCAAGGATCGCCACACCTTCGCCGCGGTGGACACGCTGCTGGCGAACGCCGACGCGTATGGCGGCGGCAGCGACGGCAGCGTGCTTTCCGGGCGCGCCCAGGCGACCCTGGGGCAGATCTACGGCACAGGGGTGAAGAATACCGGAGCGATCGCATCGCCCAGCAAGCCGTGGCAGATCGGCATCACCTTCAGCACAGCCAAAGGCTCGCGCGGCGAAGCCGTCTACGAGCAGCGCGGGCGTGCCAAAGGCGACTACCGCATCAACGGCTTTCTGTTCGGCTACAAAGCCAGCGCGGCGAAAATCATGCTCCCGGCGCTCCGGATGATCCGCAGCTCATACAAAGCCAATCCGGCGCCCGCGAACAAGGACCTGGAGAGCGCGCGCAATGTGCTGCTGCGCTACTTCAGGCTGCTGCATGACGGCTACTACGATGAAGCGGTGAATCTGTACGCCGACGGCTACGACGTGCTGGCAGAGTGGAATCCCGATGTGCCCGCCAATCACTACGGCCAGCTGTTCGCCGCGGCATGCGATGCGCAGCTGCGCTGCCTGGAAGTGCGCCGCCTAGTGCGCGCGCTTGCACTGTCGTCCTCCGAGTTCGACTTCGTGGTCGAGTTCAGCAACGAGGATGGGACATTATTCGAGCAGAAGGCTTGCTGCGCCGCCAAAGGCCCGCCGAACTCACAATTCTCCTATAGCGTCGAGAAGCGTGGCAGCGAGATGCGCGTGCACGGGTTGCCGGTGTACGTGCCGTAGGAACGGCGGTTGGGAGCTGGGGGTTAGGGGTTGGTTAATTTCCGCGTTCACATTGATATTCCTGGTTTTCATCGTAGGGACACGATATATCGTGTCCCTACGATGAAAACATAGCAAAGCAATGCCATGTATCGCCGAAACCTTGTAGCGTACTAATCCGCCATATCCCAGATCACCAGGTCCCAAGCCAAGCGATAATTTCTCCCCGCGCCACCTTGAACGCCTGGCCGCCGCGCGGCTTGATCTCGACCTCACCGGCCGCGAGCAGCCGCTCGCTGATCACCAGCCGCAGCGGCAGGCCGATCAGATCGGCGTCGTTGAACTTGACGCCGGCGCTCTCCTCACGATCGTCGTACAGCACCTGGCGCCCGGCCGCGCGCAGCTCGGCGTACAGCGCGTCCGCGGCGTCGCGCGCGGCCTCGCTCTTGCCCAGCCGGATCAGGTGTAGCTCCAGCGGCGCCACCTCGGACGGCCAGACAATCCCAGCCTCGTCGTGATGCTGCTCGATGATCGCATGAATCAGTCGCTCGACCCCAATCCCGTAGGAGCCCATCACAATCGGCTTGGCCGCGCCATCCAGATCCAGATAGGTCGCGCCAAACGCCTCGGTGTAGCGCGTGCCAAGCTTGAAGATGTGACCGATCTCGACCCCACGCTCCAGCGTCAGCCCGGCGCCGCAGCGCGCGCACGCGTCGCCCGCGCGCACGGCGGCGATGTCGGCCACCAGCGTCGCCTGCCAGTCGCGGCCGTACACGACATTGCGCAGGTGATAGCCAACCCGATTCGCGCCCGCCACGAGCGGCCCGGCTGTCACCGACGGATCGGCGATCACAAACACCCCCGACGATGGACGATGGACGATGGACGACACGGCGCCGTTAACTGCCAGATCGTTTTCTATCGTCTTTCGTCTATCGTCTATCGTCTGCACCGCGATGCCGACCGGCGAGGCGTACCCCGCCACCGCCCCGGACGCGGCGATCTGCTCGGCGCTTGCCGGCGCCAGCGCCGAGACGCCAGCCGCCGCGCGCAGCTTGGGCTCGTTCACCTCCAGATCGCCACGGATGACCACGAACAGCAGCCCGCGCTCCGGCGTATCGAAGAACACCGCCTTGGCCGTATCGGATTCGGCGACGCCCAGGAAAGTCGCCAGCTCGGCGATCGTCTTGCAGTCGGGAGTCTCGACCTCGGTCATCGGACTAACGACCGAAGACGAAGGACCAAAGGCCGCCACATCGTCTTTGGTCTTTGGTCTTTGGTCTTCGGTCGTCGCGCGATCAGCCACGGCAACCTCGACATTGGCCGCATACCCGCAGCGCGGGCAGATCGCCAGGGTATCCTCGCCGGATTGCGAGAGCGCCATGTACTCGCGCGGCTCGCGCCCGCCCATCTCGCCGCTGGAGGCTTCGACGGCGATATAGCGCACACCGCAGCGCTCGAAGATGCGCTCGAATGCGCTGGCTACCTGCTCGTAGCTGCGGTCGAGCCCGCTTGCATCCGCGTCGTACGAGTAGGCATCCAGCATCGTGAACTCGCGCATGCGCAGCAGGCCGCCCCTGGCGCGCATCTCGTCGCGGTACTTGGTGTGAACCTGGTAGACCAGGGCCGGCATCTGGCGGTACGATGCGATCTCGCGCCGGGCCAACTCGGCGATCGCCTCCTCGTGGGTTGGCGCGAAGATCAGCGCGCGCCCGGAGCGATCTGCGATACGCAGCATCTGCGGGCCGTACTCTTCGTAGCGGCCGCTCTGCTCCCACGTCGCCGCCAGCTGGATCACCGGCATGCGCAGCTCCTGGGCGTCGATCCGCGCCATCTCTTCGTGCATGATTGCCTCGACGCGCCTAGCCACGCGCATGCCCAGCGGCATCAGCGTATAGCCGCCCGCCAGCAGCGGCCGCACCAGGGCTGCGCGCAGCACCAACTGGTGCACGATGTTCTCCGCCTCGGCCGGCGCGTCGCGCAACGTGCGGCCGAACAGTGTCGAGAGTCGCATAATGTGCCTCCTAACATTGCAGATTGTAGATTGCAGATTGGATAAGTCTAATCTGCAATCGGATGCCCACACCCAGAGGGTACCCGGCGAATCTACAATTGCAATCCAACTAAAAACGCCCTTGAGCAGATTGCTCAAGGACGGTGTGAACCGCGGTACCACCTTGGTTGGGGCGCGTTGCCCCCGCTCTGCCGCCGCCGCCACGCGCACGCATGCGTGGGAGAGGGCGCGTCCCGATCACGGGGGACTCAACCGGCCAACCTTGGCGAGAGGCTAGAGGCTGGAGACTGGAGGCTAGTAATCGTCACTAGTCTCCAGTCTCTAATCTCCAGTCTCTGGTTTCGGCGGCGACGTGGGCGGCTTTTATGCCACCGCTACGGGGAGGGGTTCGGCGCTGGCCTGCTGGTCGAGCTTGCACTCTCCTCGACTCGCTGGGCGCCCGGCGCGGCGCGTACTGTTCCCTGTCAACGTCGTTTGCGTTCATTTGTTGCCGGCCAGTCTAGCACAGTGGGGGAAGGGTGTCAATCAGGCTTTAGAATGACGCTTCCGGCATCATTGACAACAATGCTATGATTCGAAACGAGTAACCCTACGTCCTGCTCGATACCTGTAGTGCAGCAGGTGATGCAATAGCGGCGATATGAAAGGCATCAAGCCCTACACCCACGCCGATCGGCAGCGTGTGATCGCGGAACTGATCCCGCTGATCCGGCGCAAGTTTGGCGCGAACCTGGTGGCGCTGGCGGCGTCGGCGTCGTTCGCGCGCGGCGAGGATAGCGACTACTCTGACCTCGAACTGACCGCCTTTGTGAAGGAGATGCCAGAAGGCGTGCAGCGAGGTGGGATGGGCCGCATCCGCGACGGTATGATGGTCGAGCTAGTCTGGATGACGCGCGAGACCTATTTGGCCAGAACGCGCGAGGTGACCCACGATTGGTACATCGCCGGGTCGGATACGCTGCTGCCGCTGATCAACCCGGCCTTTATCGAGGCACTGAATCGCTATCAGGTCGAGCATCTGCGCGAGAAATGCCTGGCCCAGGCGCGCACAGACTGGTACGAGGTGCAGGAGTCGACCGCGAAAGTGCTGAACGCGATACTCGCCGCCAACCATGAGGGGCTGCCGCTGCTGCTGTTCGACATGGCCCTGCGCATGCTGATTGTGCTCTCATTCCTTAACCAGACGCCGTATGTGACCTTCGCGCGCTTCGTGACCCAGGCGCGAAGGTTCGAGCTCAAGCCAGCCAGCTTCGATACACTGCTCGACATGATCGTGCAGGGCAGCTACCAGGATTTCGATCGACTGCGGGCGACGGTGGAAGACGTGTTCAGCCAGTTCGAGGCGATCTTCGAGGCGCTCGGGGTCAAGCTGTACGACCACGATATCGATCCGAATAGCGCATAGCACACATCTCGTATATCGCCACCATCGATATACCTGGACTGCTCTCCAGTATCGACGCGCTCGGCCCCATAGTCGCCAGACTGGCAGGAACCTGATCGTGCCGTGCCTCAGCGCGCCGCGGCATTCCGCATCCGAATACACGAGAACTGCAAGCTCGACGCCACTACCGCATCGGACAGCTTCCACAGCGATGGCATCACGCGCAGCTCGACATCGCAGGCCAGTAGCTCGCCGAGCAGGTCGTGGATCGTGACGACGTTGATCGGCACGACTGGCTCGCGCGAGATGAAGTAACCCGCGCCTGGGACGACTGCTACAAACGTGTCGACTGGGAGCTCGTACTGGTAGAGCCTGCCGTGGCGCAGCGCCGGCATCCAACTCGTCTCGATCGCGACCACGTGGCCGGCGCTTGTCCCGGCCATGAGCCGTGCCACGTCGTCGGGGACGCTGCTCGGGGTTGGGTAGAATGTTACCCGTGGGCAGTCGCGTGGCAGCAGGTAGTTGTGCCTCAGCCGTGCGCCAACCGCCCAGACCACATTGTCGACGACTCCTGAGGACGCCGAGGGCGGCGGGCGAGGGTCGAAGCGGGTGATATTGGGGTCATCGCTGAAGTGGTAGAGCCGTTCTGGCATCATTGCTCCTCGCAAGTCCTATTATCTAGCACTCTCTCGCCCGCAGCACACCGAGTGCAAAGCGAAGCCGCGCTTCGTCGCCCTCACGCACAAATGCCTTCTCAAGCGTCACGTCCGGGTCATAGCCAATCGCCCTGGCCAGCACAAGCTCCTGATCGCCGGCTCTGACCAGATATGGCTGTCCCCACGCCTCCGTCCCACGCATAAAGTTGAACGCCCGCCGCGCCGACCAGCTGGTGTCGATCTGCCAGTCGTCGGCGCTGGGCCAGGGCTCGTAGCTTCCGCCGGGCGGTTGGGGCCGGCGCACCAGCGTCCCTTCACGCAAACCGCGCAACACGGAGACCATCAGCCGCCCGCCGAGCGCGTTGCAGCGCCGCTCGGCCGCCGCTCCCGAGATCCCGTCGGGCAGATCGAACGATTCCTGCGCCACAATATCGCCGGTGTCGAAACCCGCATCCATCATATGAATCGTGACGCCGGCGATCTGCTCGCCGCCGCGGAAGATCCAGAACAGCGGGGATGGGCCGCGGTGCGATGGCAGCAGCGCGGGGTGCATGTTCAGAAAGCCCAGCGGCGGCAGCGCCAGCAGCGGCGCGGGAATCCGCAGCGGGAAGCATGCGACGCAGGCCACATCCGGCCGCAGCTCGGCCACGACGGTGAGAGTCTCCGGGGCGGCTGGCTGGCGCAGCTCGAACACCGGCAGTTCGCGCTCCCAGGCGATCTGGGCGACCGAGCGTTCCAGAAATGGGTAGGCGATCGGCAGCGGCGACCGGGCGTGAGGTGGCGTGGCCCGCGCGATCGGCGGGCCGCTGTCGCGTTCGGCCGCGATCAGCACGCCGCATACCTCCACGCCCGCATCCAGCAGCGCACCCAGCAGAGTCGCCGAAGTGTCGTTGGTCATGCCGAGAAATAGGATGCGAAGATACGGTTGTTGCTTCATTGAATTGACATCAGTATCTTGACACTCGTCTGAAACCGACTATACTTCACACACCAGTATACGAGAAGCGAGGTCGGGCCATGCCGCGAATGGTCAACTGCGTGAAATTAGGGCGCGAGCTGCCGGGGCTGGATGCGCCGCCGTTTCCTGGCAAGCTCGGCGAGCGGATCTACAACGAGGTCTCTCGGCAGGCCTGGAATATGTGGCCGCAGCAATCGACGCTGATCATCAATCACTACGGCCTGAACCTGGCCGACCCGCAGGCCCAGAAGCTGCTGATGCAGCAGATGGAAGAGTTCTTCTTCGGCGAAGGCGCCCAGATGCCCGAAGGTTGGACACCCCAGGTCCAGAGCGGAAAGGGCGGCGCGCCGCGCCGGAAGTGATGCCAAGATGACAAGCTGACAGAGTGGCATTTCATCTATGAGGACTCACCTTCTCACCCGCTCACCCCGTCACCGCCAGTGGGATGCTCGGCTTGATCTCGAATCGCAGCTGTCCATGCGCCTCACGTAGCGCCGCTTCGACTTCCGCCGGCGTCGCTCCACGTGCGAAGATGAAGCCCAAATAGCTATCGCCCTCCGGCAGCGGCACGATCGGGTAGTTCAGCTGAGCCGTTATGTCGACCTCTTCCACACCTGATACCGCCACAGCTTCTGCCTGACCCTCCACGCGCTTGAGCAGGCCCGCTCCAGGGATCGGAATCATCATCACCCCGCCGGCCGCGCCCGCGCGGCTGAGCGACGCGACCGGCAGCCCGCATGCCTGGCGCAAGATCAGTTCTTCGAGCGAGACGTCGGTGCCAAAGCGCAGCGTCTTCGAGCACAACCCGCCGATCGAGCGCCCGGCCAGTTCGACGATCCATGCGCCGTCCTGATTGACGCGCAGCTCAGCGTGCATCGGCCCTTCGCGCAGGCCCAGCGCCGCGGCGGCATCGGCCGCGCAGCGCGCGATCGCGGCCTGGGTGGCCTCGGGTAGGCGCGAGGGCGTGACGTAGAGCGTCTCCTCGAAAAATGGACCGTCGAGCGGGTCGGGCTTGTCAAACAGCGCCAGCACTTGCAGCTCGCCGCGATCCAGCAGCCCCTCCAGCGCCACCTCGAAGCCAGGGATGAAGCGCTCGACTAGGAACGGCTTGGGGCCTGGCGCCGGGTCGATCGAATCGAGCAGCGCCGCCAGCCGCTTCGCCGCAGCAACAAACTCGCGCGGGTTGTCGGCGCGGATCACGCCGCGGCTGCCGTTCAGGCGCAGCGGTTTGACCACACACGGATACTCGACCTGCCCGGCCAGTGCAGCCAGATCATCGCCGGTCGAGCAGCGCCGGAACGGCGGTGAGGGCACGCCGGCTCGCGCCAGCAGCGTCCGCATGATGTACTTATCGCGCGCGGCCTCGGCTGCGTCGGGCGCGTTGTGGGGCAGGCCCAGCGCCGCGCTCGCCCGCGCCGCCAGCAGGCTGCCGCTATCGTCCACCGCGATGATCGCATTCAGCGGGCGCTCGGCGGCGAACGCAGCGATGCGGCTCACCGCCTGGTCGAGTTGCTGGAAATCCAGGCCCAGCTGCTGACTCCAGCTTTCGGCCAGCTCGGCCGGCATATCGGTCGCGGTCACCACATCGACGCCCAGCCGCTCCGCCGCGGCCAGAAAGGCATGGGCGCGGTAGGTGTTGGGGGTGGTAAGCAGTAAGACTCGTTGCATTCTAATTTGTTAGAAAGTTTGAAGGTTTGAAAGTTAGAAGGTTAGCCAGTGTCTCAACCTTCTAACTTTCAAACTTTCCAACCTGATAACGGTTCAAATCAGCTCAGGAGCCAACGGCTCCGCGTCCGGCTCGGCTCAGCAGTACCACGGCTCGCTCAGGCGCGGGATCGGCTTGCGAGATGGCCGACGCTGGGTAGAAATGTGATAGGCACGAGCGCGGATAGATGCGCCGAGCGCATCCTCGGCCAGCCGCCACACGGCCTGATATGCATCGTGGCGCGGACGGCGCAGCTTGACGGCGCGCATCACATCACAGTGCAGCCGGTCCACACATGGGTCCGGATGCGCCCAGGGGTAGGCCAGCGCGGACTCCTCGAACGGCCTGACCAGCGCGCGTACCTCCGGCAGCTCCAGCAGGCGCGAGCCGGCCAGAATCAACAATCGAATCGCGTACTGGATCGGCGCGACGTTCTCGACCAGATCTAGCTCCCAGATCGAGCGCAGGAAATCGAGGTAGCCCTGGCGCGTCGTCCAGGGTGTGAATGCCACAAAGGTCGGGTTGAGCGCCAGCCCGATGTCGCGCAGCAGACCAACCGCACGCACGACATCGGCCCTGGTGTGGCGCTTGTCGAAGCGCTCCAGAATCGCGTCGTCCAGCGCCTCGACCGCGCTCGTGACCAACACGCAGCCGGTGTCGCGCAGCGCGGGGAGCAGGTTGGCGTGCTTGAGCAGGTGCTCGACCTTGATCGTGACGTCGTAGCTCAGGTCTGGGAACTCGGCGTGCAACTCTCGCACCAGCGGAATCGCATGGCCGGGGCCATTGAAGAAATCCGGGTCGCCGAATGTGATATGGCGCGCACCTGCCGCGACCTGCCGCCGCACGTCTTCCAGCACTACCTCGCGCTGAACCACCCGAAACCGCCCGCCGTAGACCGGCACAATCGGGCAGTGCCGGCAGAGATGCTTGCAGCCCCGGCTGGCCTCGGTGTAGCCAGCCGTGCGTCGGTCGCCATGGGCCAGCTCAAGGTGCGCGTATTCCGCCAGGGCCGGCAGCCCGCCGCGCTCGGGTGTGAGAAAGACCTGCTTGGCGAGCGAGATTCGCGGCTCGGGCTGCAGCTGGGACGGAAGACCGACGACGGAGGATGAAACTGCGCCGTCATTTGTCGAGAGTCCTTCGTCTTCCGTCTTCTGTCTTCCGTCCGCCTGGTCCACGACGAGGCGGCGATATAGCTCAACCAGCCCACTCTCGAACTCGCCGCCCAGAATCGTCTGGACGCCGAGCCGGCGTAGGAATGGCTCGCCTGCGGGCGCATACAGGCCATAGCAGCACAGATGCGCCGCAGAATTTACCCTGCGCACCTGCTCGATCGCCGCCGCTGCCAGCCTGGTGGCGGTGTGCATAGGCACATAAAAGGCTACTAGGCCAGCGTCTTCGACAAGCTCAGGCGTAAACGAGCGCACCGCCAGATCGAGGCAGGTGACGCATGCGCCAGCGCCCTTTAGCCATGCTGCCGGCGAGGCCAGGCCGAATGGCTGATGGCCTAGCTCGTAGGTTGAGATAAGAACGACGTGCATAGGATTCTTCGACGGCACTATACTGCCGGGAGTATACACTAGCGCGAGGCTTGATCGCAAACGCATCACTATCCGGCCATAAGCACGTAGGGGTTTGGGGTGCTGGCCGGCCGATGCCGCCGGCCAGCACCCCAAACCACACCTGGGGAGGTTCAGGAGGGCCGCAGGCTCTCCTGAACCTCCCCAGACCAGCCATATTGTGACAATTGATCGCGCTAGCGGACTCTTGCAAACCGTGGTATAATATCAGCCGACACAGGCAGGCGGCGTTCGGCGATGGTACCTGTTTGCTGTCGCTTTTTTATGACCCTGATTTGCTCAAGAACGGAGCGAAACGACAATGGCTGACAAGAAATCGAAGACCGACGTTACCGCGCGCGACAAGAGCGGCCGCGCCACCGAGCATGACTGCATGAACTGTGGCGAGAAGATCATGAACGACCGCGATATGATCGCGGTGATGGACGGCCGCCGACGCAACAAGACCTACCACCACCGCGCCTGTTTCCAGAAGTCGATCGCGTAGGGCGAGCGCCGCCCGCGCTGTCTCGCATGCACATCGGCTCACTCCGCAAGGGGTGAGCCGATATGCTATCTACTAGCTATGGTTGACGACCAGACAACAATGGCGTTTCCGTCACAAGGGCTGATTAGCCTGTCGCTCTGCGCACCTTACGAGCTGATCTGCTGCACAGCGGCCGGCCCAGGCGGGCACGCGCTGCGGGTGCTGCTCGACACAGGCACCGATCCCTCGGCGGTGGACGCTGGGCTGGCGCGGCGGCTGGCGCTGCGCACTGGCGGCAGCGGCCTCGGCCAGGGCGCTGCCAGCGACGAAGTGCCGTTTACCGAGGCGGTGCTGCCCTGGCTGCGGCTGGGCGACCTGACGATTCGCGATCTGTTCGCGCCGGCGCTCGATCTGAGCGGGCTGCCGTTTCAGATCGATGTCGTGCTGGGCTACAACGTGCTGCGCCAGCTGGCGTTACGGATCGACTATCGCCAGCGCTTGCTGACACTGGCGCATCCGGATGTCGGCGCGCCGGCCGATCCAAGTGGGGTAGCCCTGCCGCTGGAGTTCTTCGAGCACTTCCCGGCGCTGCGCAATCTCACCGTGGCCGGCCGTCCGATCCCGCTGGCGACGATCGACACCGGCTCGAACGCCGCACTGACGCTCGGGCCGGATATCGCCATCGAGCTGGGCTTGCGGCCGGGCCGCGCCGACGTGCGGCTGGCCAGCGGCGCGGGGTTTGGCGGGGG
>DATFXE010000775.1:0-4305 GCA_035258585.1 Roseiflexaceae bacterium
CAGGCTAGGATGCTGTCATCTTGCGTTCTTATCAAAGAGTTTCCCGGATCGAAAAGTAAGGGGTGACAAGGCGAAGAATTTCACCTTGTCACCCCGTCATCTTGTCATCTTGTCAGGCGCTACTGCTGCCCCAGCTTGCGCTTCAGCTCGGCCAGCTCGGAATCGACTTCGCTATCGCGCTCCAGATCGCGGAACTTGTTCTCCAGCGTGTCGCCCTCCAGTTTAGCCATCGCCTCGGCTTTGGCCAGGCGGTCGTCCACGCGGTCCTCCAGCCGGTCGAGCTTGTCGGTTGCGCTGATATCGCCCAGGCCGCGCGCGGTGCGCTGGATGGCCTCCTGGGTTTGGGCGCGATTCTTCTTGGCGACGATCAGCTCCTTTTTGGCCCGTGTCTCGGCGATGCGGGTCTCTAGCTGCACCAGCGCTTGCTGCAGCGCCTCGACCTGCTGATCTTGCGCGTCGGATTGCTCTTTGTACTGCGCGGCCAGCTTGCTAGCCTGGACCTTGCGGGCGAGCGCGGCTTTGGCCAGTTCCTCATTGCCGGCCCGCAGCGCAGCCTCGGCCTTAGTGGCCCACTGCTCGGTCTCGAGCGTGAACTGGGTCTCTTTGGTATTGAGCTTGGTGGCGTCGGCCATCGACGAGGCGACATTGGTCTTAGCCTCATACAGCTCGTTGTTGAGTTGACGTAGATACTCATCGGCCATCTTTTCGGGGTCCTCGGCGTTGTCCAGCATGGCATTGATGTTCGCGCTCAGGAGATCGCGGACGCGGCTGAAAATGGACATCGTTTGGTCCTCCTTGTCTGTGGGTCTCTTCCCGGTTGCTTGACGATAATAGAAGCGTAGCGCACAAAGCGCGGACGTGGGCGACTGCGTGAGTCTATTCTAGCACAAAGCGACCACGCGATTCAACCATGGTACGCGAATAGCGACGAGAAGTTTCAGGCAGTCGGCGGTCAGCAGCAGGCAGTTGTATTTGTTAACTGCCTACTACTGATTGCCAACTGCTTAGAGTGGCCGCTTGGCCGGCACCCCAGGCGCACGCGGGTACTGCGGCGGCGTTGGGCTGATTTTGTCGACGATCACCAGCGTGCGTGGTTCGAGATCCGGCAGTTCGACAGGCTCGATCGCCGCCAGTTGGCCGCCGAGCAGCTCGATCGCCGGCAGCGCTGCCTGAACCTCATGCTCGATCTGCGCGCCCTTGGGGGCCAGGAAGCGCCCGCCGATGCGACAGAGCGGCAGGCAGTACTCGGCCAGAATGCGTAGCTCGGCCACAGCGCGAGCCGTCGCCACGGCATAGTGCTCGCGATGGGCCGGGTTGCGCCCGGCCACCTCGGCCCGCGCGACGACGATCTCGACGTTCGTCAGCCCAAGCGTCTCGGCGATGTGGCGAAGGAAGGCTGCCTTCTTGGCGATACTTTCGACCAATGTCAGCTGAAGCTCGGGCCGCAGGATCTTGAGCGGCAAGCCCGGGAAGCCTGCGCCCGCGCCGATATCTATGAGGCTTTCCGGCGCCACGCCCCAGCTTTGAGCGCAGCGCAGCGAGTCGAGAAAATGGCGTGTGACGATGCCTGGCTCGTCGGCGACCGCCGTCAGGTTGATCCGCTCGTTCCAGCGGCGCAGCTCGGCTGCGTAGACGGTGAACTGGTCGAGCTGGGTCGGGCTGAGCGGTAGGCCCCATGTGGCCGCGGTGGCTGCGAGAAGGTTCATTGCTGTTGTGCTATCTGTATCAAAAGGGCGAGCCACGTCGACGTGACTCGCCCATCATAACACTAATCTTTCGCCAGAGTGCGCCGGATCAGGCCTGGTTGATCAGCCCGGCCGCCAGCGACGCCTTGCCGTTCGATGGCCGGGCCTGCATCGTGATCTCGCGGCCCTGGCGCGCCAGCGCGTAGGTGATGCCGGCTTGCAGATTGCTGCGAGTAACCAGCGTGCTCAGGTTCACGCCCAGCTGTATCAGCGTCTGGGCTACTTCGGCCGAAACGCCGACCAGCACACAGTGCGCGCCAAGCAGGGTTGCGGCGCGCGTAGCTTGGATGAGGTGGTTGGCAACCGCGGTATCGACAATCGGCACGCCGGTGATATCGATAATCACGACCTCGGCGGCATATTCCTGCACGCCTGTCAGCAGCGTCTCCATGATCCGGGCGCTGCGCGCGCTGTCGATCGTACCGACCAGCGGCAGCACCAGCACCTCATCATGAACCGGAATGACAGGTGTCGAAATTTCTCTGATCACGTCGAGCAGTTGTTGCTGATGGAAATTGACCTCGCGGAGCTGAGCCTCGCTCTCGCGCAGAGCCTTTTGATCCAGCACGCGCTTGGTGACGACCTCGGTGAAGAAGATAATGCCGCCGATCGCGCCGGAGCTATCCTTCCATGGGTAGGTCTTCCAGGACAGCCATTCCATCCCACCATCCGCGCGCTCCCATGGGTCTTCCTCCTGGCCCTCGATCGCCCCTGCCAAGCAGCGCTGGTGTACGGCCTTCCATTTATCCGGGATATCCGGGAAAATCTCGTAGTGCGAGCGCCCAATGATATTTTGATCGCCCAGCCCGTAGTCGGCGAGCCAGCGCCGGCTGGCCATGATATAGCGCATGTCGCGATCGAGCATGGCGACCGCCGCCGGTGTGTGTTCGACAAACAGACGGACATGCTCTTCGCTTGTGCGCAGTGCTGCCTCAGCATGTTCGAGCTCCACAACGCGCGCCTGTAACTGCGCGATATGTTGGTTGAGTTGCTCGATTTCCTCCAGGAGCTGCTCGCGTGTTTGCCCGTTGTCAGTCATAGTATCCCTGCTCTTTCGCTTCCTGCGGCGATATCGGTATCGTAAAACAAAAGTCAGTTTCGAATCTCATCATACCAGCCGGCCTCGTGCCAATCAAGTCTGGAATGATTGCAGATGTGTAGCGAAAGGGCAAACCGCCGCCGAATGGCAATCGTTCACAATTCCTGAAATTGGACGCGGATGGCCGCGAACAAACGGGGACAACTGACCCACTAGGGGCCGGCGCGACTACAACCCGAGTGTGGCGATCTGGGTCTCAGCCCGCTCGCGCCAGGGCGATCGCGGCGCGAGATCGGCCGCGTCGATCAGCGCCAGCCGGGCGGCGGGCCGATCGCCCAGCGCCGCCAGGGCGCGCCCCAGATAGTAGGCCGCCTCGGCGTTGGCAGGGCCGCGCTGTAGCGCCTGCTCGGCGGCGGCGCGCGCGCCGGCCGGGTCGCCGCAGCCAAAGCGCGCCACGGCCAACGTCGTCCATGCGCGCGGGTCGCCGGGCAGTGTGCGGGCGGCCTCTTCGGCGGCGGGCAGCCCATCTTCACAGCGCCGCAGCGAGATGTCGAGGTGGAAGCGCGCCAAAGCCAGCGCATAGGGGCCGCGCCCGCCTGGTGCGGCATCGTTGAGCGCGCGGCGGTACTCCTCGGCCGCAGCCATATAATCGTGCTGAACCGCGTACCACTGGGCCCAGGCCAGGTGGGTCTCGGGTGCGCGCGGCGCCTCGGCGCTCACGATCGCCAGCTGTGCCTGGGCGCCCGGCGCATCGCTGGTCGAGAGATAGGCTAGCGCCAGCAGTGCACGCGCCCGCGGTTCATCTGGATGCGCCGCCACCAGATCCTTGAGTCGTCGCAGGCCCTCGGCGCGGTCGCCGGCGCTCCAACTGGTGTAGGCGGCGTACGCCGCGGCGGCGATTGCGCTCGGGCTATCCGGCGCTATCGTGGCGAACTGAGCTTCGGCCAGGCGGTAGAGGCGGGCGCGCAGATAGAGCTGCCCAAGCAGCTGATGGCGCTGTTCGGCCGGTGCGCGCAGCGCTTCGGCCAGTTGCCGCGCATCGGGATCGGCGGCCGGCAGGAGCGGAGCGGCGTAGATCAGGCCAGCGGGGACCGAGGAGTGGGGAGGGGTGTCGCTGTGCTCCAGCTCGTCCAGCGCCGCTGCTGGGTCGCTGGAGGCGCGCAGAAATGCCAGGCGCGTGGCGACGAAGGTGCGCCACTCGCTTGGCAGGCCAGCCGCAATGGCGGCACGATAGGCCGCCTCAGCGCCGGCGTAATCCGACAGCGCCAGCAGGTTCTCTGCTTCCAAGACGCGCCGCAACGGCAGCCAGGCCGAGTGCTCACCGATCGTCGCCCAGTATCGCTCGGCCTGATCGCGCTGGCCCGACTCGGCCGCGAGCCAGCCCTGGTAGAGGCGTGCCAGCTCATGGTCGGTCTGGCTAAGGCCTGCCCCAAGCGCGTATGCCAGCTGCTCGTTCGCCGCCGCCCGCTCATTGCGTACCGCATAGACGATGCCTAGCCGTAACAGTGCGGGGGCCAGGCG
>DATFXE010000776.1:0-10565 GCA_035258585.1 Roseiflexaceae bacterium
TGGCGCGCGGCTGCTTCGTCGGCAGTGGTCGCGGTCGAGGCCGGGTAGCGATCGAGCAGATAGCGAATCTGGCAGCCGCCGTGCAACGCCGTCACCGGCCCGTCGCTCTTGTAGCGGTCGCCGCCGCGGACGAGTACATTCACCTCGATACAGAAGACCGGCACGAGCGGTCCCAAGCCATCGCCGGGCCTATCCCGATCGAGCTGGAGACTCAGCACGCCGGCCCAATCGGTCACCGATTTCTTCTGCGGAGTTGTGAATGTGACGTAGCGACCGATCACAATGCCTTTGAAGGTGCCGGTGAGTGGTTGCGCCGCGAAGACAGTCGACGTCATGAGCAGGATAGCTAGCGCAACGCACGCCGCGCGCCACGGGCGGAACCCGCGCAGGTGCGCGAAGATGCGGCTTGCTGCATTCATACGTACGTTCCTCTTTTTGTTTCCCTAGCACAGCTTTTTCGGAAACCCGTCTTTGATTTCGGATGCGAAGAGCCGATGAGTCCATAGTCTTCGCCTCTTCCTAATTGCTCCTCCGATAGAGGAGAGGATTTCCGTCGGGCTGTGCTAGCTTCCACGATCCGCGCTGCCGGCCTTTTTTGGGGGTGGGCATTATAGCAGCATTCTGTGATTTTGGATCGCCCGGCCGCAGATCGCATGGTCTAGAAAATTGTAGGTCACAGGTAACCAGTCGTTGCCCCATGCGCCCTGAATTCCCAAGGTGCGCACGTAGTTAAACGTTTGTCGTACGCATTCTTGCGTATTCTATGACGTGCAATGGCGGGTGAGGGTCGCAATTGCTTGGTGGGGTGTGTGGAAAGGATGCCCGTGCCAGGCTCTTCTGTGGCGGCGTCACGGCCGCGTGGAACCCGGCTGTGGGTGGTTTCAGGAGCCTTTAAGCCGGCGTGCGAGCCCGGTATAGCGCGCCGCGACGCGGTTGTTCTTGACGGCGATTGCGATCGCGCGCCGGTCGCCCACCAGCACGACCAGGCGTCGGGCACGGGTCACGCCGGTATACAGCAGGTTGCGCTGGAGCAGAGTGTAGTGTTGGGTGAGCAGCGGAATGACCACGCAGGCGTACTCGGCGCCTTGCGCTTTGTGGATGGAAATGGCGTATGCCAGCGCCAGCTCGTCGAGCAGCCCAAAGTCATACGCGACATCGCGCTCGTTGTCGTAGCGCACCCTCAGCAGTTGTTCGATCGGGTCGATCGCCACGACCTCGCCGATATCGCCGTTGTAGACATCCAGATCGTAGTTGTTGCGCAGCTGGAGCACCCGATCGCCCAGCCGGAAGACCGTCGCGCCAAAGCGCTGCTCGGCGCGATGCGGCGCGGGCGGGTTGAGCGTGGCCTGGAGCAGACCATTCAGGTTTGCCACGCCGGCCGGCCCGCGGTGGGTCGGCGTCAGCACCTGAATATCGCGGCGCGGATCGATTCCAAAACGGGCAGGGATGCGGCGTGCCACCAGATCGACGACCAGCTCGGCGCATGCCTCCGGGTCGGGCCGCGGAAAGAAGAAGAAATCGTCCAGGTCGCGCAGATACGGCTGCTCGCCGCCGTTGATCCGGTGGGCGTTGGCGACGATGCCGCTGCCCTCGGCCTGCCGGAAGATCGTATCGAGGTGGACGCTTGGGATGGCGATGCTGTCGATGATATCGTGCAGCACCCGCCCCGGCCCGACGCTCGGCAGCTGGTCGGAGTCGCCGACCAGCAGCAAGTGCGCGTCCTGTGGGATGGCCTTCAGCAGATTATTCGCCAGCAGCACGTCGAGCATGCTGACCTCGTCTACAATCACCATAGCGCCGTCGAGCGGGTTCTCGGCGTTGCGCTTGAAGTGCGGCCCGCCGACTGGCGTAAACTCGAGCAGCCGGTGGATGGTCATGGCCTCGGCTTCGGTGGCCTCGCTCAGGCGCTTGGCTGCGCGCCCGGTGGGGGAGGCGAGGAGGAATTTCTCGCCGCGCTGCTCTAGCGCCATGATGATTGTTTTTAACGAAGTGGTCTTGCCTGTGCCAGGGCCCCCTGTCAGCACGCTGACCTTATTGGTCAGCGCCATCCGCACCGCCTCCTGCTGCTGATCGGTCAACGCGACGCCGCGCTTATCGGCCAGGAACTCGAACACGCGCGGCCAGTTAGCGCCGCGGAAGAATGGCGCGATCCGCGATGGAGCGCGCAGCATGTCGTGAATGCGATCGGCGATCGCGTGCTCGGCGCGGTAGAACGGCTGAAGGTAGACCAGGCGCTGGCCGTCCCAGGCCTCGACATGCACCTCGCGGGTTATCGCGATCGCCTCGAGCGTCGCCGCGACGATCGGCGAATCGACCTCCAGCAGCGCCGCGCCGCGCTCGATCAGCTCATCCCAGGGCAGGAAGCAGTGGCCCTCCTCGGTGGCCTGGCTGAGCGTGTAGCGCAGCCCCGCGCCCACGCGCTGCGGCGAATCGTGCGGGATGCCCAGCGCCTGGGCGATCCGGTCGGCGGTTAAAAAGCCGATCCCGTAGACGTCGTCGGCCAGCCGGTACGGTGTGGCCTGAACCACGCTGAGCGACTGTTCACCGTACTGCTTATAGATCCGCACCGCCAGGCCCGGCGCGATCTGGTGCTCTTGCAGGAACAGCATGATCGCCTTGATCTGCTGCTGCTCCTCCCAGGCGCGCATGATTCGCTCGACGCGCTTTGGCCCCAGGCCGGGCACCTCGCGCAAGCGCAGCGGCTGGTTGTCGATCACCTCGAGCGTGTAGGCGCCGAAGGTCTCGGCGATGCGCCTGGCCATCACCGGCCCGACGCCCTTGATCAGCCCCGAGCCCAGGTAGCGCCGGATGCCCTCCACAGTGGCCGGCAGTACGGTGCGGTAGCGCTCGACCTCGAATTGGCGGCCGTGCTCGGGGTGATCGACCCAGCGGCCCTCCAGCTCGAGCGACTCGCCCACTTGGACGCCCAGCAGCTTGCCCACGATTGTGACAAGGTGATCCTTGCCGCGCGGCTGCACGCGAGCGACGGTATAGCCGTCCTGCTCGCTGTGATACGTGATGCGTTCGAGAACCCCTTCGAGTGCTGACATGATACAGGCTACAGGCCATCGGCCGCAGCGATGGGTCGCGGCTCGATCGGCGACGTGGAGGGCGCGCGATTTGTGGCGTCAGTATAGCATTGGGGATGCGGGGGCGCAATCGTACACAATGCGATCGGCGCCGGGCGAAGACCTGCATACAAAAGCGTGGAGCGCGGTTCGGAACCGTGCTCCACGCTTGTCTGGACTGATTATGCGATGGCGCAGGCCGATCTGGCGCTGCGCCGGCCTGCTCATCGCTCTTCGGTTTGCTCCTCAAGCCGTACGCGCTCGTCAAAGCCAGTCGCGCTGGCCTCGACACCCATCACCTCGGCGGCGATATAGGCCGCCAGGTACGGCGTGATCCGCCCGTTCTCGACGCCTTCCTCGATGATCGCAAGCAGGTCTTGTTGGGTCATTGTGTTGGTCTCCTCGCATATGGTAATGTTCGTTAACCGCAAAGTTGTCTGTTGTCAGTTATCAGTAGTCAGTGGACGGCAATCTCGCCAACTGACAACTCAAATGAGCTCGATCGCCAGCGCTACGGCCTCGCCGCCGCCCAGGCAGAGCGAGGCGATGCCGCGCCGGCCGCCGCGGGCGCGCAGCGCGTGGATCAGCGTCACCAGCACCCGCGCACCGCTGGCGCCGATCGGGTGGCCGAGCGCGATCGCGCCGCCGTTCACATTCAGCCGATCCCAGTCGATGCCTAGCTCGCGGCCGTTCGCGACGACCTGGGCAGCGAAGGCCTCGTTGATCTCGAACAGGTCGTAGCTGTCCATGCTGGTGCCAGTGCGCTCCATGAGCCGGCGCATGGCGAATACCGGCGCGGTGAACAGCTCCAGCGGCCTGACGGCGGCCTGTGCCGAGCCGATGATCCGAGCGAGCGGCCGCAGCCCCAGCTCGCGCGCCGCCTGCGCGCTGGTCACCACCAGCGCGGCCGCGCCATCGGTGATGCCGGGCGCATTGCCGGCGGTGACGGTGCCACCCGAGGCAAAGACTGGTCGCAGCCCGGCGAGCGCTCTGGCGTCGCTATCGCGGCGCGGTGGCTCATCGACGCTGATCGTAGCCGTCTTGCCGCGCCCGGCCGGCACCTCGACAGGCGTGATCTCCTCGGCGAAGGCGCCGGCGTCCTGTGCGGCGATCGCGCGGGCGTGCGACTGCAAGGCGAAAGCATCCTGCGCCGCGCGATCCACGCCGAACTGGCGAGCGATCCACTCGGCCGAGTTGCCCATGTGATGATTCTCGAACGCACACCACAGCCCATCATTGACGGTCGCGTCGACCAGCTCGCCATTGCCAAGCCGATAGCCGGAGCGCGCCTCGCGCAGCAAATAAGGCCCGCGGGTCATATTCTCCAGCCCGCCCGCCACGATCACCCGCGCGTCGCCGGCGCGGATCAGCGCGCCGGCAAGCATGACCGCCTTCAGGCCGCTGCCGCAGACTTTGTTGATCGTCAGCGCGCCGACGCTGTCGGGCAACCCGCCACGCAGCGCCGCCTGGCGCGCCGGCGCCTGGCCCAGCCCGGCGCCGATCACATTGCCCATGATGCATTCATCGATGAGCGACCCATCGATGCCGGCGCGCGCAACCGCGGCGCGCACAGCCACGGCGCCCAGATCGGTAGCCGGCAGATCCTTATACGCGCCCTGGAATTTGCCGATCGGCGTTCGCGCGGCGCTGATAATCACAATATCCTGGTCGTCCATATCGTTCCCCGAACGATCACCGACCACCGCTGCTGTAGCGGTTCGGTTGTCAGTCGTCACGACTGACATAAAAAAGCCCGGTGCTCGGGCACGCGGGTCGGCATCATGGCGGACACGTCGGCGTGCGCAACCGTGGCTGGGTTAGCGTTGCGTATCATACCAGAAAAGGCGGCTCAGATCAACTAGGAAAATGCGTAGTTTTTGGGGATTCTGAAATACCAAACCCTCTCGATAATGGGGTTCGGGGCGGCAAAGCCGCCCCGAACCCCATTATTGGGGCGGTCTGGAGGGGCCCGGGTACCCTCTGGGTGCCCCTTCCAGACCGCCCCAATTCGGGTGAATTTCAAGATCCATTGAAGAATTGGGAATGTAAAAAGCTAAAACATCATCTGCTCAGTTGCATCGATCAGCCGCGGGACCAGATGCCACTCCTTGGCGGTCAGGCTGCGGTAGCGCCGACCGGCGATTTTCAGCAGCGAGTCGGCGGTGTAGCGCGCGAGCCAGCCCGCATCGATCGAGCGGCCTCCAGCGCCATATCCCTCCAGGAAGACCTGCCCGACGTGCTCGATGAATGCCGCGTCGTGTGGCTTGCGGATGGCCTTCCAGCGCAGATAGGCCATGAAGTTGCCGAGATCGCGCGCGGGGTTGGCCCAGCAGAAGCCATCCAGGTCGATCATCACCAGCTCGCCGTCTTCGATCATAAACTGGTCGGTGCGAAACGCGCCATGGCTGGCCGCTGCAGCCGGCTCGGCCTGAAGGCTGGCGCTCGCGATCCGCTCGATCGCTGCGGTGTAACGCTCGGCCAGCGCGGGATCGACGGCCGACATTGGCGCGATATACTCGCGCAGCTCGTCCAGGTCGTCGGCCATGGTGCGTGGGGGGCCGGCGACATCGCAGCCGTGCAGCCCGGCCAGGCGCGCGCCGGCGTCGCGCAGCCAGCGCTCGCGAGTGGCGGTATCTTGGGATGGATCGAAGGCCAGATCGTTCAGCTCGGCCCCGCCTGCGACTTCGGCCTGCACCAGCATGTGCAGGTCGGCCCAGTAGGCCAGCGGCGGAAGCACGCGCGGCATGGCGGGGAAGGAGGCCCGAGCCTCGTGCAGCGCTACGATTGTCGCCATCGACTCCTCGGCGCCCTGGCCGATCAGTTTGCCAAAGAGGGTACGCGCGCCGGCCGAGGTATGTATGTCGTAGCGGAACACGCAGCGCACGCCGGGGCGGTAGCGCACTGGCGTGACGACGCAGGCCTGGACCGGCGTCCCGAGCAGCGCAGCGAAGCGCCCGCGCATGCCATTCGGGTCGGTCGCAAGCGCTAGCCAGGGCAGCTTGAGGTCGTCGTCGTACAGGCGGTGGGCCGTGCCGGCGGGCGTGATCTCAAGCACGCCGATCGTGGTTAGGGGCGGCGCCCCGTCGCTGGTGAAGGTGAGCGCATAGGTGGTGACGCAGCGCTGGCCCGGCTGGTACTTGGTATCCTGCGGTTTGCACTGTGTGATCTCGATCGGCTGCGGATCGGCTACGTGCGGCCATTCCTGGGCGAACAATCGCCTCACCGCGGCGAGGTCAAACGCCTGCGGCAGCGCGGGCAAGCGCCGATCGAAGTCGAAGGTGTGGTCCATCAACTCCCCATACCATTTCAGATTGCAGATTGCAGATTGCAGATTGGGGAGGCTGCTTAATCTACAATCTACAATCTACAATTTGCAATTTCAGGCGGCGATCGGCAAGCGCAGCAGCGGCGTGATCGGCTCCAGGATCAGCGACTCAAGCGGCTCGGCTGGCTGGCCGATCATGTCGAGCAGGGTATCGGCCGCGGTCATCAGCCCCTGCATATCGGGCCGTTGCGATGCGTTCATGCGCGGCCCGCGAGCGAGCGCGTCGCAGACCTGAGCAGCAACATTGGCGATATCCAGATCGTCGGGGTCGATCATCTCGACCCAGCCCTGCGCGGCGAACAGCCGGGCGCGCATGCGCTGCTCGGCGCTGGGGCCACGGCGTGGGATCAGGAACGCGCGCTTGCCCGAGCGCAGGATCTCCATGGTTGTATTATACCCGGCCATGGCGATCGTGAGATCGGCCGCCTCGATATAGCTGAGTGTATCGTTGACCGAGAGCGAGACGCGGGCGGGCAATCCCTTCGCGCGCGCCTCCAGGTCGCGGCGCTGCTCGGCCGGCATGAACGGGCCGGTGACAACCGCCAGGAAGACCTTCTGGCGCGCGGCGATTGCGGGCAGGGCCTCCAGCAGCGCGCGCATCATCGGGTACGCGTCGGCGCCGCCGCCGGCCATAGCCACGATCAGCTTGGTCTCACCATCGCTGCCGGGGATGTACTTGGCGCGAGCACGGGCGGTGTAGCGCGGCGCCTGCGGCGTGCAGACATAGCCGGTGTAGCGCAGCCGCTCGGCCACGCTGGACGAGAAGCCGTACTGCTCGGCCAGGTCGAACACCTCGCGCTTGCCGTAAACGAGAACGGTATCATAGTAGCGCTCGATCGCGTCATAGGCGCCCTCGACCTCCCAGCGCCGCCGCACCACTTCGGGCGCATCCAGGATATCGCGCAAGCCCAGGACGATCCGCGTCGGCCAGCCGGCCGCGCGCAGCGCCTCCAGCGTGGGGATCAACTCGCCCATCGCGCCGTGCGGCATATGGTCGACCAGCAGGACATGCGGCTGATAGGTGAGTACGGCGCTGCGGATCATCTCACGGCGCATGGCGCTGACCTCGGCGAAGGGTAGCGGCAGGCTGACGGCACGCCAGTCGCCGGGGCCGGCCTTGAGGATCGAGGGTAGCTTCAGGTAATCGTGGTTGGCGCTGGTCTCGAAGAACTGGCCCAACCGCGAGTCGGCCATCGTCAAAATCGCTGCGTCCGAGCGCATCTCCGCGATCTGGTTGGCGATCGAGCTGGTGCGGCGCATATGTCCAAGGCCGAAGCCATCCTGTGAGTACATCATAATACGCGGCTGAATATGCTGGTTGCTCTCGTTTCGCATGATACCCTCCCGTTTCACCCGTGCGATTGCTTGATCTGCCGCTAGCATAGCCGACCTGGAGCTGATAGCCAATGATATTTTTCACACTTTGTGATCTCTATGTTAACTGTTTGCTGCGCAACCCCGCAAGCGCCGCGTACGTCTTAACAGCAGGACTTGCGCGGCGCCCAGATGTCGTTTTCACAGCGGTGCTTTTCTTTGAGAATCCTCATTAATAAAGACGGACGAACAGCCAACGGCAATGGTGGCGTAAGGAGGCGAAATGGGCTCTAACTACACCGAGCAGGATACCGAGCGCGCGCGGCAGGCCGAGCAATCATCGGCCGGGATGGCGACGCAGCAGCTCTCCAATGTGCCGGCGGCGCGCGCCGCGACGACACCCAGGCGCAACAACCTGGCGGCGCTGGCGCTGATCACTATCGGCGTGCTCATGCTGCTAGGGCGTATCGCGCCGATGCAGTTCGAGTTCGAGGGTGGGTTGGTGCTATTGACGATCGCGAGCTGCTTTCTGTTCTTCTCGTTCTGGAAGCGGATCTATGGCCTGATGATCCCTGGCGCGATCCTGGCCGGCCTGAGCGCGGGCGTCACCTTCGCCGACGTGACCGACGGCGTCTCGGTGCTGTGGGGCCTTGCGCTGGGCTTCCTGGCGATCTTTTTCCTCGGGCGCGCGCTGTTCAGCCAACACAGCGCCTGGCCGGTTATTCCAGCCGTGATCTTGTTCGGGATCGGCCTGATCGTCGCCGCGGCGAACCTGCCCGGCCTGCTCGTCGGTGGGTTGGTCTGGCTGCCACTGCTACTGATCGGCGCCGGGCTGTACCTCGGGTGGGGCCGCAGAACGGTGTAGCTCGACCCACAAGATGTCGTTATGTTTAGAGTAAAGAGTGAAGAGTTGGATTTGCACCATACTCTTCACTCTTCACATTTTAACTTACGATCTGAATAGCGATGATACTGCTGGCAAACTCGCCAGGTGGGGGTGCGGGGCCGCAGGCCCCGAGACGTTTGTGTTTTGCGCCTGGTTCGGGCGGCTTTGCCGCCCGAACCAGGCGCAAAACCAAATGCATCTTGGAGGGCTTTGCCCTCCAAACCTCCCATCTGAGTAAGCCAGCAGTATCAGCGATACGCATCTAGCGAACCAAGCGCAGTCGCAGCTGCCGTACCAGCAGCAGCAGCACGCCTAGCAGCAGCGCGCCCAGCAGCAGGCCGGTCCCTCCGCTGGCACTCGGTAACGTGCCGACTGCGTTCATCGTGATCGCCACGTTGGTCGGGTTGCCCTGTGTGATCACACGATACGGCGTGCTGGTGGAATAGCGCATCTGACCGCTGACTTTGATATTGCCCTGGACGATGTAGGAGCTATTGGTGTTGATACGGCCCTTGTCGTACTGCAAGGTGAACGGAAACGGCGCCTGCGCACCGTTGGTGGTGAATGTCTGCTCGGCGATGACCAGCGCGGGCGCCCCCGCACGGAGCTCGGCAAGCTGCACTGTCACGACGGCGTTGTTCGGCAGCGTGACACGCGGCACGATGTTGGCGGTCCCGGTTACTGTGGAGGTGTTCTGCGCCAGCGCGGCAGCCGGCAGAGCGAGCAGCGCGGCGGCGACCAGGACGATCAGAGCGCGGATCTTGATCATCGAAATCCTCCTTTGTGCCAGCCCATGCCTGGAGGGTGGCAGTCGGCGGTTGGCGATGATTGATTATACATCAGACATGTTGTGTCAGTTGTCAGCTGTCAGCACCGACAACTGACAACTGACGACGGATAACGGACAACTGAAGGCTACGGGATCGTCAGCACCTGGCCGGGATAGATCAGATCCGGGTTGGCGATCTGGTACGTATTTGCCTGGTAGATGCCCCACCACGCGTTGCCGTTGCCGTAGGCATAGGCGGCGATCGCGCTGAGCGTATCGCCCGCCTGCACGGTGTACTGGCCGGGGCCACGGCCGGATTGCGCCGGAACTGTAGGGTACTGGACGGTGTAGGTGGCGGCCAGCGGAATCACCAGCTGCTGGTTAGGGAAGATCCAATGCGGGTCGGCGATCTTATCGGCGTTGGCATTGAAGATTGTCGGCCACAGATCGCCGTTGCCGTAGAAGAACGCGGCGATCCCGCTCAAGGTATCGCCAGAGCGCACGACGTAGTAGCGCACATTTTGCTGCTCGACGGCGATTGGTGGCGTGGCCAGCGCGCCCGCGTCAGGCTGCATTGCCGGAATCAGCAATGTCTCGCCCACACTCAGCTCGGCCTTGGCCAGCGCAGCTTCGGCCTGTGGCGCGGCCTTGTCGGCGGATGTGCCTGCCTGGCGCGCGGTGGCGGGGCTATTGAGCAACGCCCGCAGCAGTGCGTCGTCGGCCTCTGGCGCGAGGTTGTCGGCCGCGCGATCGGCCACCACGGCCACGGCTGGCTGGGGGCTGGCGGCCGTGGCGGATAGCAGCGGGCTGCCCAGCGTGAGCGCCAGCGCGCTGCCAAACACCAATGCCGCGCTGCTGGCGCGCAGGCGCCGGGATCCGCGGCGTGCCGCGCGGCGCCGTCGCTGCTGTGGCACCTCGTCGAGCAGCGTGCGCAGCAGCTGGCGATCGCGCTCGTTCACATACAGCCGCTGTGCGAGCAAGCCCTGGAGCAGCTGGAGATCCTCGATCGTGTGGGCGGACGGGTGGCCAGTTTCATGCACGCTCATGTCTCGGGTTCCTTTCCCTTAGCGCTCTTGTTTTTGGTTTCGGCTTATGCGAGAGGTGATGGTGCGGTGCTGGTGCATGAAACTGAACGCACGAACGACTGAATTTAGTATGCCTGCCAATGGTAATCTTGATAGGACGTACGCAAGCGGGGGGTTT
>DATFXE010000777.1:0-5005 GCA_035258585.1 Roseiflexaceae bacterium
TTCGATCTTTCTCGGGCGCTGGGGGAAACCGAGGCATTTCTGCGTGGCGGCGAAGAGGCAGACATCAAAGAGGCGCAGATCGCACTGACGGATGCCGATACCGCCTTCATCGGCCTGCAATCGCGGGTCGGCGAGCGCGACGATGCATATGATATCCAATCAGAAGCGGATCTGATCCAGACCCGCGATCAGCTGCGCAGCCTCGTCGACCGCACACAACAACTGGTACAGGGCATGCATGCGCCTGATGCAACGGCAAACCCTGCGACGTTAGCTGCCCTGGAGCAGCTCTCGGATGAAGTACAGCACACAGATCTCGACACTAATGACGTGGTCGATCGAGATGTGGGCATGCTCACCACCGCGATCGAATCGGAGATAGATGGGAGTATCGGGCTAGTGATTGGTTTGGGAGGCCTGTGTCTGCTCCTGACGGCCCTGGCGGTGGCGATGCTCCAATGGCAGATTGTCCGCCCGTTGCGGGCGCTCGCAGCTGCCACACAGCTCGTCACACAGGGCGATCTTCAACAGGAGATGCGCATCACCAGCAACGATGAACTCGGGACTTTGCAGCGGGCGTTCAATACGATGGTGGCCACGATTCGACAGGAGATCCAGGGGCGCGCCGAGCAAGTGCGGGTAGCCGAGACGGCGCGGAGCGATGCGGAAGCGGCCCGTACTGAGATTGCAGACCAACTCGCCACGATTGAAGCCCAGCGCGGCGTGATTAATGAGATGAGTGTCCCGATCTTACCACTAACTGCGACCGCGCTGGTGCTGCCCTTGGTGGGCGTGCTCGATAGCACCCGCTTGCAGATCCTTCAGGAACGCTTGCTCCACAGCCTGGAAACATCGGCAGCGCGCCATGTGATTCTCGACATTACCGGCGTGCCATTGGTCGATAGCCAGGTTGCGCAGGGGCTGATGCGAGCAACCCAGGCCGCACGCTTGCTTGGGACCGAAGTTGTCTTGGTGGGTATTCGCCCGGAAGTGGCGCAGGCGATTGTGGACTTAGGCATCCACTTGGAGGGTGTGATCACACACAGTACCTTGCAAAGCGGTATTGCGTACGTGCTGCGATAAGGCCACGCGTGAGAGCTCCGCACCGCCGCCGCTTGCACATGCACCGCTTGCATCCACTTCGCGAACCCCAGGGCGTCGCCTACCACTCCGACTGGCGCTGCTCAGCTTGCTCACCAAGCCGCCGAGCCTGCTCGCGCCCGATCGTGTAATGGGCCAGAGTGCCTCATACGACACCCCAGGTCGTATCGCCAATGTATCGCCGACTGTACAAACAGCGGTGAATATTCGTAAACGAACATGCGTGCGCAGCCCGCTTCTAGACTAGCGAGACGAATATCCGCGAACAGGCACAAACCCCCGCAATTTACACCAAAAAAACTCTTTGCACTTTCCATACTCATGAGCGCCATCCGTGCCTTGCCAGCGCCTCATGGGAAAATGTAACTGTTGACCGTAAAACGCCTGTGTGGTAGAATAGCCCGGATAAACTATTCTCAGCTGAAAGAACGACCAGCCAGAGACAGCTTTCTGATGCCAGGGCACAAGATTTCGACGATCTTTGTCCCATATATGGTTAGGATACGCGACCAGCGTAGTGCTGCCCGCCATTGGCGGGCGCACAAGGAAGGAGCTTCGCATGGCGGAGTCCGATACGATTCTACAGCTAGGAATCGAAGCGGCGCGCGAGGGCAACCGCGAAGAGGCGCGCAATCTCTTTGGCCTGCTGACGCGCCAGGAGCCCGACAATGCCCAGGCCTGGCTGTGGCTGGCCGGTGTGGCCGATGGCCCTGAGCAGCGCCGCGCCGCGCTGGAGCGGGCCGTCGAGCTCGACCCCACCAACGAGATGGCGATCAAGGGCCTACAGGCAATGGGCGTGAAACCGACCTCGAAGTTGGACGAGTCTGCCGCTGCGAGCGTCCCAGCTGCTCCAACGCCTGCCTCTCCTGAGCGCGCCATGACCGACGAAGAGCGCTACGCCGCCGAGCTGGATTCAGCTTTTGATGATTACGATGCCCTGCCCCGCGCGGAAACGCCACGTCGCGATATGGACGACACTACCGAGATGCCGGGCGCTGCCGCAACTGGCGCTGGCGCAACTGGCGCCGCCGCCGACCGCGCGACATCCAGCGGGCGCACGGCCCGCGAGCGCAGCGCCGCTCGGCGCGCCAGCACGCCTGTGCGGTCGAGCGATGATGACGACGATCTGTTAATGGCCGCGCCAGCCCGTCGGCCAAATAACTTGCTCTGGTTGCTGCTCGGCTTGATTGCGCTACTGCTGGTTGGCTATTTGGCCTACCGATTCCTGTTCGGTCGCGGTGAGACGACTACCGCCGGCAACCCCACCACGGTTGCCGCCGCGACAGCTACCGCCGCGGCTGGCGCCGCAACAGGCGCAGGCGGCACGCCCGCCCCCACCGGCCAGGTCGGCGGCACCGGCGGAGCGACGGGCACTGCATCGCTGACGCCGACTGCAACGCTGTCGGAGACCACCGGCCTCACGCCGACGGTAACCACCGAGCAGCCACAACCCCAGCCGCAGCCTGGCGGGCCGGTGCAGATCCCACCTCCAGCCGCGAATCCCAACGCGCAGCCGGTTCCGATCGGGACACAGCTTGAGGCCGCCGGCTGGGTCTACACGTACCCCGACCCCAGCTATGTGCTGGTGCTTGGCAAGCAGGTGAAGGGCTTCACCGCCAAGGGAACTTATCTTCACGTTCTTGTGTGGGCTGCCAACAACACCGGCGCTCCACAGCCCATCTCGCCCAACTTCTTCGCACTGAAGGATGCTCAGGGCAACGTCTATCTCGCCGACCCGAAGGTCTCGAGCGCCGGTGTCCAGCGTGGCGTCAACGCCGACGCCAGTATGGAGGACCCCATCCCGGCCAACGGCGCGCTGACGAGCGTGTATCTGGTGTTCGATGTGCCACCCGGCACTCAGGGCCTGTTCATGTTCGCCTCGCCCAAGAACGATCAGGGCTGGCCACTCAACGTCGTGCCCTAAGCTCGATTCTGTTTTTCAGATGGTGGGCGGTAAACGATCGACGATGATGCCTTCCTCGATCGTCTACCGTCCATCATCAGCATCCTAAAGACGAAACGGATTTTGCGATAGCCCGCCTTGGCTCTCTTGCAACGTGAGGCTGCGTGGCGCACCCCCTGACCGAGCCGAATCCCGCCGCCCCGCTGCCGCCTGTGAGCGTAGCAGCAGTGCTGGAAAGCGCGATGCGGGCGCGCAAGAACGGCAACACCGCCGCCGCACGTGCGCTCTTGCGCGCGCTTGCCGCGCAGCAGCCAGATCTGCCCAAGGTCTGGCTCTTGATCGCAACCGTCGCCGAAACACGTATTGAGCAGCGCCAGGCCCTTGAGCATGTCCTGGCGCTCGATCCGCAGAATGAGCCGGCTCGGCGCGGCCTTGCACGCATTGGCCCGGCCGAAGCGGTCGCTCCCGCTGCCTCAGCGGCTGCACTAAATGGCCAACATCTGGATCGCGCTGCTCCTCCATCGGCCGTGCATGAATCTCTTGCGGCCACCCCGACCATCGTTTCACCCGCGGTGGCTGCCGCTGAACCAAGCCTGCCTAGCCGATCGAGTGCGTTTGTGCCCGGCGAGCAGGCAGCCGACCGCCCCGCGCCAGCCCTTCGTTCCACCGAGACCGCCTCCGAGCAGGCCACGCGCGATATTCGCTGGCCGCTCTACCTGGTGCTCGGTGTGTCGGCGCTGGTCGTGCTGATCGCGGTCATCCTGATCCGCGGCTCGGAGTTCGCCGCTGCCTTGGGCCCGGCTCCTACAGTCGGACTGCCTGCGTTCAGCGCCGCTACCAACGCGGCAGCGCCAGGGCTTGGCGCCACATCCGTGTTATCGACTCCGGCCGAGTCGCCTGCTACGTTGGTGGCTGGCGTGGCAACCCTGCCCGCCTCGGCCGAAGCGACGGCCGCGCCGACAATCGGCCTGCCCTCGCCAACACCCGCACAGCCGACAGCCGCGCCATCACCGTTGCCCACGCCACGCCAGATACTCGCGCCCGGCCAGATTGTCGAGCAAGGCCAATGGCACGCGATTCTCATCCGCCCCGAGGATGCCATAGTGCTCGATGGCAGTATCGGGTCGTTCCAGCCGCGCGGCCGCTTTGTGCTGGCGCTGGTCGCCGTCGGGAACGATGGTCAGGCGGCCGCCCGCCTGCCAAATGACCTGTTCGCGCTTGTGGATGGCGCCGGCAATCGTTACGCGCCGCTGCGGCAGATCTCGACCGCCTACCTCAACACCTACGGTCGTGGGCAACATGGCGACCTGAGCATGGAAGACCTGATCCCGGCCGATGGCGGTAACAGAAGCGTGCCGCTAATCTTCGATGTGCCGCCCGGCACCCGCCCACTGTATCTGCTGGCCGGCGATTCGCCTGCGGGTTGGGCGATCATCCCATAGCATACCCCGAAACATCCTCGTTCAATGCTATAATACGATTGGTATGGAACAGCGACCTTCCTCAAACGGCCACGACACTGAGCCGGCGCCCTGGCCCGGAAGGGCGCGCGTTATGGTTTGTGTCGGCTACAACCCGGTCTCGCAGCGCCTGATCCAGCGCGCCGGCCATCTTGCGCGCGCCCTGGGCGGCGAGCTGATCGCCTTGCATATCCAGGCCGCCGAGAGCGAGGCGCCCGGCTATCAGACTATGTTGGAACATAATATGAAACTGGCGCGCCGCTTGGGTGCTCGCGTCCTGATCGAGCGCGGCGCTCCGCTGGCCGAAGTGATGGCCCGCGTGGCACAGGCAAATGGCGTGACACATCTGGTGATGGGCGAATCGGCCCGCAGCCGCCTCGACGAGGTCCGGCGCGGCTCGCTGGTACGCCAGGTGCTGGGCGCCACCCGCGGCATCGATGTCTATATCGTGGCCGATCCGGCGTAACGCTGTATGTTCTCTTTGTTAAGAGGACGTGCGTGGTGATCTAGATGTGGTCGTTCGCAGCGGTACTTTCTCTTC
>DATFXE010000778.1:0-4092 GCA_035258585.1 Roseiflexaceae bacterium
CCTTCAGCTGGCCCAACGCGGTCACGCAGACGCCGAAGAGCTGGGTGGGCGCAAGCGAATAGATCCGTCGCGCTCTCTTTTCAGCAGCCATATGCTAAGCCTCATACAGCGCCTAGTACGCCGGCAAACCGTGCAGCAATACCAGATCGGCGTCTTCCTTCGACAACATGCTAGGGCACGCGTTCGTGGCTGTCAATCACGGCGCGGCCCCGACATTTTGTGGTATGATCGCGCATCCCACGACTGCGCGGGCCTTGTAGATCTACGAGCGACACTTCGATGAACAGCGCGCCGCTATTATCAGTTGTCATCGTCAGCTGGAACGGCATGCGCCAGCTGCCGAACTGCCTGGCCGCGCTGCTGCCGCAGCTGCCGCCGGACGCCGAGGTGATCCTGGTAGATAACGGCTCGGTCGACGGTACGGCCGCCTGGGCGCGGGCCAGCCACCCCCAGCTCCGCGTGATCGAGCTACCCCAAAACCTGGGCTTTGCCGGCGGGGTCAACGCCGGGTTGCGAGCAGCGCACGGCGACTTGCTGATACTGCTCAACGACGACGCCTTTGTCGAGCCAGGCTTTGTCACTGCGCTGCTGGATGTCATGATCCGCCAGCCAGATGTCGGCGCGGCAAGCGGCGTACTGCTGTTCGCCCACCAGCCCAATATCGTCGCCTCGGCCGGCATTCGCATGCGGCGCGATTGGCTGGCGCTGGACCTATGGGCCGGGATGCGCGCCACCGAGCTACCAGCCGACCCGCAGCCGATCATGGGGCCAAGTGGCGGTGCGGCGATCTACCGGCGGGCACTGCTCGAAGATGTCGGGCTGATGGAGCCGAATTTCTTCAATTACCTGGAAGATGTCGATCTGGCGTGGCGGGCGTTGCTGCGAGGCTGGCGGAGCGTCGTGGCGCCACAGGCGCGCGCGCGCCATGTTTACTCGGCCACCGCCGGGCAAGGCTCGCCGTTCAAGCAGCGCCTGCTGGGCCGCAATCGCCTACGCGTCATCGCACGCTGCCTGCCGGCCGATCTGGCTGCGCCTTGTCTGCCGGCGATCCTGGCCTACGATCTGCTCACGATCATCTATGCGACACTCACGCGCCAAGGGGCGATCGCCGGCGGGCGATTGGCTGCACTGCGCGATCTGCCAAAGCTCATGCGCGAGCGGCGTGCCATCCAGTCCGGCCGCCGCGCGTCCAAGAACGAGCTAGCGCGATGGATCGATCCGGCGGCGCCCCCTTGGCGCACGCTACGCGAGCAGCGCCGGCTGGACGCAATCTTGAAGGAGCGTTGACGAGATGACATCAGCGAAAAAAGTCACCTTGCCACCCTGTCACTTTATCAGGCACAGAGACATGCTATAATAGCGGCTCAAATACCACCTGGAGATCACCATGAATATCTTTCGCACGCTCTGGAAATCTCTCAAGGATCTGTTCGAGGATCTGTTTGTATTGGCGATCGTGAATATACTATGGATCTTGATCAATGCGCCGCTGGCGATCGTAGCCTTTTTTGCACTTGGCAACCCCAGCGCGTTGTATATCGTGATGCTGCTTGGCGTCCTGTCGCTGGGTCCCTCGAATGCTGGACTGTATGCGGTAGCCGAGCGCGTCACCGACGGGCGTACTTCATCCTGGCGCGATTTCATCGCCGGCGTGCGCACCTACCCGCTGCTCAGCTGGAAGGTCTATGCGTTGTGGATGATCGGCCTGATCGTTATTCTGGTCAACCTCCAATTCTACAGCCAGAGCGGCTCGACGATCGGATCATTTCTGTATGTGCTGTTCATCTACTTCGCCATAGTCTGGTTCGGATTTCTGATCTATATCGGCCCGCTCATGCTGCTGCAAACGGATAAGCGCCTGCGCACGATCGCCCGCAACGCCGCGCTGATGACATTCGGCCGTCCGCTCTTCACGCTGGTCACGCTCGCGTTGATGGCGATTATTACGGTTGCATCGATCTACATACCGCTCCTTCTGCTACTGGCGACTGCTTCGTTCATGGCGATCTGGAGCTTTCGCGCCACACTCACACTGATCGCTGAAGGCGAAGCGCGCCGCATCGCGGCGGCAGAGAAGGCCGGCGCGAGCAAGGCCACACCTGATAAAGGTCGTGGCGGGCAGGTGCGCCCGCGCGAGTGAGTTCAGAAATAGCTCACAAGGGAGCAAACCGATGCGAGCATTCTATGTGAAGCGATCGTCGGTGATTGCCGTAGCGCTGCTGGCGCTCAGCATGCTGCCTGCCTGGGCGATATACGCGCAAGGGACCACGGGGGCGAAGACCTGGAGTAACTTTCACAGGCAGTCACGACCGATTGCGGCATCCACCCCCGCATCGACGCCGAGCAAGCTGGTTCCTGCCGCGCTAACCGGTCCTTTCTTGCCGATCATACTTACGTCGATCCGAGTAAGCCCGATCGTGTTTAGCGGCAGCGCCACCTCGAACTGCCTGGGAACCACTGGAACTTCCTTCACGTATGGTATCAAATACCTATGTGTCGACGTCATTGTCGACGGGGCGCAAGGCCAGGCATATCGCTTCAGATGGACGATCGACGGTCAACTTAAACCCAATCTTGGCAACTCAGGCACAATCGGCTCGCAGCTCGTAGACGTTCCGGATGGCATTTGCTACGGCCCAAGCGGCGGCTGTGGCGATGCCGTCCCGCGCGGGACCTACCAGGTCAGTTTCTTTTTGAATGACATCCAGTACCAGACAGCGACAGCGCTCATCCGATAGCCGACTTTTGGTACCGTCTGACGCACATCCGTTGCCGGCTCTGCTGACGATCGACGATCGACGATGCACTATCGTCGATCGTCTGCCGTCATTACTAAGAAAGCGAGTTCCGCCGCGGTGTCCTAGCTCAGGCGTTGGCCGCCGTCCACCGGCAGCACCACGCCGGTGACATAGTCGGCCTGCGCCAGGTAAAGCACCGCCTGCGCCACATCCTCGGGGCGGCCAAGCCGCTTGAGCGGCACGTTGCGAGTCGCGCGCTCGGCCTGTTGGGGGGTCCAATCGTCGGGCAACAGCACCGGACCGGGCGCTACCGCGTTGACCCGCACATGCGGCGCAAGGTCCTTGGCGAGCGCCTCGGTTAGGGTGACAATACCGCCTTTGCTGATCAGATAGGGCGTATGGTTACGCCAGGGCCGCAGGGCGCCGATGTCGGCGATGTTGACGATCGCGCCGCCGGTTGCGCGCAGCGCTGGAGCGGCCCGCTGCGCGGCGAAAAATGCGCTTCGCAGATTTGTGTCGATCAGCTGGTTCCAGCGCGCTTCCGTGACCGTGCCGATCGGCGTGCTGCCCCAGATGCCGGCGTTGTTGACCAGCACATCGAGCCGGCCCCAGCGCTCCACAGCGATATCGACCAGCCGTTCGACCTCGGAAACGCGCGATAGATCCCCGGCCACAGCCTCGGCCTGAACGCCAAATGTCTCAAGTTCCCGTAATACAGCCTGCGCCGGATCGGCCGAGCGATGGTAATGCACAATGATATTCACGCCGGCCTGCCCAAGCGCCAGAACAATCGCCCGGCCCAGCCGGTGAGCGCCGCCCGTCACTAGCGCCACACTTCCTTGTAGCTCCATCATTGAAACTCCAATATGACAAGGTTTCAAAAAGACGGTTTGGGCTTTACAGTGGGTTTGAGGGCTGGGGGATTGGGGCTCCGCCCCTCAAACTGTAAAGATGCCACAAACCTTATAGGGCTTACGCAGTTGGTGTTTTAGCGGGGTCACCCAGAGGGTACCCGGGGCCGCTGGCCCCCCGAGAACCATTTTTCCACCCACCCGTGGCGGCTTTGCCGCCACGGGTGGGCGAAAAAGGAGTTCTTTGGGGGGCAAAGCCCTCCAAACCTCCCAACTGCGTAACTCCTAACCTTGTTTAAAACGGAGAGACGCTGCAACGCAGCGTCTCTTCTTTGTACACCAGCGAAGATATTTTGTCCAGCAGTTATGGTGTCGGCGTATTAGCTGGCGCCGGCGTGTCGGTCGGCGGAGCCGGCGTGTCGGTCGGCGCGTTGGTCGGCGTGTCGGTCGGCGCGTTGGTCGGCGTATCGGTCGGCGGGTCGGTTGGCGTATCAGTTGGCAAG
>DATFXE010000779.1:0-6393 GCA_035258585.1 Roseiflexaceae bacterium
CGCCTGTCACAGGAGCGCGAGGATACCGCCGCCAAGCTCGCGCGCACCCAGGAGCATCTCAACCTGGTCGACAAAGTGCGCGCCGTTGGTCAGCTGGCCTCGGGCGTGGCGCACGACTTCAACAACCTGCTGGCCGGCATCCTCGGCAACGCGCAGCTGCTGATGTTCGAAGCCCAGACGCCCGACCAGCGCGAGATGCTGGGCGTGATCGAGCGAGCCGCCAAGGACGGGGCTGAGACGGTGCGGCGGCTCCAGGGCTTCGCACGCATGGAGCACGACTCGCCGATGACCGAGGTACGCCTGGATATGCTGGCGCGCGACGCGATCGACATCACCCGGCCGCGCTGGCGCGATGTGGCCCAGAGTCGCGGCGCCTCGATCGAGGTCGTCAAGCAGCTTCAGCCGGTAACGCCGCTGGCCGGCCGGCCGGCCGAGCTGCGCGAGGTGCTGACCAACCTGATCATCAATGCGGTCGACGCGCTGCCCAAGGGTGGCAAGATCGGCGTGAAAACCTACGATGACAAGGTCGCCGGCGACCCTTCGTCAAGCTCAGGGCGTGGTGGCGAGGGCTATGTCGTGGCCGAGGTGATGGACACCGGCACCGGCATGGCCCCGGAGGTGCGGGCGCGGATCTTCGACCCGTTCTTTACCACCAAGGGCGAGCAGGGCACTGGCCTGGGCCTGGCTGTCTCGCTGGGTATCATTCAGAGCCACGGCGGCCAGATCGAGGTCGAGAGCGAGCAAGGGCGCGGCACGCGCTTCATAATCCGCCTGCCTGTGCGGACCGCCGCGCAGGCCGCCAAAGCCACCCGCCAGGCAAAAGCGCTGGTCATCCAGCCGGGCCATATCCTGTTTGTCGAAAACGAAGCCATGATCCGCGACGCGACGGTGCGCCTGCTGACGCGCTGGGGTCATCAGGTCGCGCAGGCGTCGAATGGCGGCGAGGCGTTGGCGACTTTCACCCCCGATACCTTCGACCTGGTGATATCCGACCTGGGGATGCCGGATATGAACGGATGGGACCTCCTCGGCGAGATCAAGCGCCGCGATCCGCGCGTTCCGACTGTTCTCATCACCGGCTGGGGCCGCCAGTTCAACGACGAAGAGGCCAGGCAGCGTGGTGTCGACTTCGTGATCGAGAAGCCGTTCGACCAGGATGATCTGCGCGATATTCTAGCGGCGGCGATGGGCGGGCGATAATGTGATATAATATAGCTGGCCCTGATCCGCTCTGGGTTTGGATCGGGGCCTTGATTTGCATTTCGCTTATCGTTTCTTCCCAGAGGGACACGTCTAAGCACGGAGTTTTGTTGGCTGTGCCGGTAGCGTGAACCTTGTTTCACCCCCTTTGCACCCCCTAGACTCCTCGTGTATGACTAAGGACAATTCTTGAACTTCGACCAATTGAGCCTCGACCCACGCCTGATGCGCGGCGTTCGTGCCGCCGGCTACGAGACCCCGACCCCCATCCAGTCAGCCGCTATCCCGCCCGCGCTCGCCGGTCACGACCTGATCGGCACTGCTCAGACTGGAACTGGAAAGACCGCCGCCTTCGTGCTGCCGATCCTCCAGCGCTTGCTGAAGAGCCGACCGGCCGCGCCGGGTGTGCGGCGCAGCGCTCGCGCGCTGATCGTCACTCCGACGCGCGAGCTGGCTGAGCAGATCAACGATACGATCAAGGCGCTTGGCCGCGATACCGGCCTGCGCAGCGCCACGATCTACGGCGGCGTATCGATGCTGCCGCAGGAGCGCGCGCTGCGCGATGGAGTCGAGATCCTGGTGGCCTGCCCTGGCCGCTTGCTCGACCATATCGACCGCGGCACGGCCAGGCTGGACAACTTGGAGGTGCTGGTGCTGGACGAGGCCGACCGCATGTTTGACATGGGCTTTCTGCCCTCGGTACGCCGCATCTTGAGCCATGTGCCGGCCAAGCGCCAGACCATGCTGTTCTCGGCGACATTTCCGCCCGAGATCGAGCAGCTGGCCACCCAGGCGCTGCGTAACCCGCAGCGCCTGGCGGTGGGTCTCAGCCGGCCCGCCACGACGGTGACGCACGCGCTTTATCCCGTCGCTCAGCACCTGAAGACTGGCCTGACGCTGGAGCTGCTCAAGCAGACCGACGCGCGCTCGGTGCTGATCTTCACGCGCACCAAGCACCGTGCCTCGCGGCTGTCCCAGCAGCTCGAGCGATCGGGCTACCGCGTGACCTCGCTGCACAGCAATCGCAGCCAGAACCAGCGCCAGGCCGCGCTCGACGGTTTCCGCGACGGCACGTATCAGATCATGGTCGCCACCGACATCGCGGCGCGCGGCATCGACGTGGCCAGCATCTCGCATGTGATCAACTACGACATCCCCGACACCGCTGACGCCTACATCCACCGGATCGGCCGCACCGGCCGGGCCGAGCGCGAGGGCGACGCCTTTACAATGATCACGCCCGAGGACGATGCGATGGTGCGAACGATCGAGCGAGCGGTCGGCCAGCGCATCCCACGCCAGACGATCGCTGGCTTCAATTATGACGCGCCGGCGCCAGTATTCACCGCGCAACCGCCGCGCGGCCGCCAGCCGATGCAGCAGCCGGCGCGCCAGCCGCAACGCCAGGTGGCGCATGCCACCCAGCCGGCGCGCCACGGCGCGCACCCGCAGCCGGCCGGCCAGCCCGGCCAGCGCCCGCCGCGCCGCGATCGCGGCAGCGCGCGATAGAACTGTACGCATAGATCTGATACTGCTGGCAAACTCGCCAGCGGGGGTGCGGGGGCCGCAGGCCCCCGAGACGTTTCTTTTTGCACCTGGTTCGGGCGGCAAAGCCGCCCGAACCACCCCCAAAACCAAATGCTTCTTGGAGGGCAAAGCCCTCCAAACCTCCCATCTGAGTAAGCCAGCAGTATCAGATCTAGCCCTGTAAATAGAGGCGCCGTAGCTAGCAGTCTACGGCGCCTCTATTTGCTCTGGGGATCTTGGACTATCAAATCATCCCATTGAAACAAATTAATTTTCGAATCCCTTGAGGCACACAAACCGGCACCGACGGCGAGAGCATCGACAGAATCATATAATGTGATGAGATCGAATATATTGACATTTTCGATATAATGTACTACACTCACTGGCAGGACTTACGCGGTGGAGGGGTTTGGGGAGGCCGAGCCTCCCCAAGGTCTTCTGTTTCTGGCACACTACGGCGGAGCCGCCGTAGTGTGCCAGAAACAAGATTCATGGAGGGCTTGCAGTCCTCGGGTACCCTCTGGGTGACCTCCCCGCAATGGACGACCGCGTAAGTCCTGTTATTGAGAAGCCATACTACCTCGTCGGTTCCACCAGGCTGATTGATTACTCAAGCGGCCTGAGGAGAAGGCAATGTCGGACGAACGACAAACCATTATCGAAGGTATTATTGCGTCGCATCAATACATCCATCGCGCGATTGGCGCTTCCGTCCCGTCGGTCTGGATGGATCTCGATCTGTCCATGGCACAGCTCAAAACACTTATGACGCTCTACAATTGCGGCGCGCTTCCGATCGGCCAGATCGCGGAGAGCCTTGGCGTCGGGCAACCAACCGCCAGCCATCTGGTCGACCGGCTGGTGCAGACCCGGCTGGTGACTCGAACCGAAGATCCGCTCGACCGCCGTCGAACTCTGGCCCAGCTCTCGTCGAGCGGCGAGGAGCTCATCGATCGGATCAATCAGATTCGCTTCGGCATCCTACGGCGCTGGCTGACGCAGCTGGATGACCCGGCGCTTGCCGCGTTCTATCAGGGCTCGCGCGCGGTCGAGGCGGTGGCGAAATCGGAAACTTCGCGCGTATCAGAGACCACCTGATCGATATTCCATGGCATCGGCAGTCACCTAGCGATCGGCGGCTGCTCGTGCAATTGTGCTCGTTGATAACGTATAGGGAGATGTTCATGACCACCGAAAGCATTCCTGCCGAGCCGAATCAGCCGGCGCCCACAGCATCGCCGCGGGCGCGGGCGCGGCTGAGGACCCGCCCGCTGCTGATTGGCCTGGCTGTGCTGGTCGTGCTGGCTGTCGCGGCACGATTTGGCTACACCTACTATATCGATTCGACGCTGTATGTATCAACCGACGACGCGCTGGTCGATTCCAATCTGGTGTCGATCGCCCCGATTGGCGCGGGCACGCTCGCGGTCTGGCGGATCAAGCCCGGCGAAAAAGTTCGCGCCGGCCAGACGCTTGGCCAGGTTAAGCCCGCCACTGGCTTGGTCTACCTCAACATCACGGCGCCGATCGACGGTACCATTCTGCGGGTCGATGGCAAAGAGGGGCAAGTCGTCGGCCAGGCGCAGGCGCTGGCGTATGTGGCGAACCTCGATAACTTACACATCACCGCCTATATCGATGAGAGCGCGATCCATAAAGTTCATCCGGGCCAGCAGGTCGAGGTGACGGTCGACGCCACGGGCGGAGCCGTCTATCGCGGCACTGTCAGCGAGGTGTTGCCGGCGACCGCCAGCTCATTCGCGCTGATTCCCTCCAGCGACCGCTCCAACGGCAATTTCACCAAGGTGACGCAGCGGATCGAGGTGCATATCGATATCGGCTCGACCGGCGGCACGGCGCTCTACCCTGGCGAGAATGCATACGTGCGTATTCGCACGTCGTAACGGAGCGCTCCAATGAGTACAGCTGAGTCGCTCCGGTCCGCTGCGATCGGCCCGGCCGCGCCCAGACAGCCGGCGGCCAGGAACTTCCTCGGGCTCGAATATAAATGGCTGGTCGCGATCGCGGTGATCTTCGGCCTGTTCATGGCCGTGCTGGATACCACGGTGGTTAATATCGCGCTGCCGAAGCTCCAGGCCGTCTTCGGCGCCACGCTGAACGATGCCCAGTGGATCATCACCGGCTACACGCTGGCGCAGACGGTCAGTATTCCACTTTTCGGCTACCTGGCCGACCGCTTTGGCTCCAAGTGGATCTACATCCTCTCGCTGGGGCTGTTCACGCTCGCGTCGGCGCTGTGCGGACTCTCCTGGAGCGTGAACAGTATGATCTTCTTTCGCGTGGTGCAGGGCCTGGGCGGCGGTGCGCTGTTGCCGATCGGCATCGCGCAGGTGTATGCGGTCTTCCCGCCTGAAGAGCGTGGCCTTAGTCAGTCGGCAGTTGGCATTCCGGTGCTGCTGGCCCCGGCGCTCGGCCCGACGCTAGGCGGCTATATCGTGCAATACTTCGACTGGCGGCTGATCTTCTATATCAACGTGCCGATTGGGATTGTGGGGGTGTTTATGTGCGCCGCGCTGCTGCGCCGTGGGCGGTTCAATGAGCGTGCGCGATTGGACATCCTGGGCCTGACGCTCTCGACGCTCACATTCGCATCGCTCGTCTATGGTATTGGCGAGGCCGCCAGCGATGGCTGGAATTCAAGCACCGTGATCGGGTTCAGCATCTTCGGGCTGACCTGCCTGGTCCTGCTGATCATCGTCGAGCTGCGGACGGACGACCCGTTGCTGGACTTCAGCCTGTTCAAGAGCTGGAACTGGACCAGCGCCAATCTGATCACAGTGGCCACGACCTTCGCGCTGTTTGGCGCGCTGTTTCTTGTGCCGCAGTATCTGCAAGTTCTGCGCGGGCTGACGCCGATCCAGTCAGGCCTGATTCTGTTGCCATCCTCGCTGGTGACGATCGTCGTGTTGCCGATCTCGGGCATCCTGGTGGATCGCTTTGGCCCGAAATTGTCGATCTTGATCGGCCTGGTGGCGCTGGGGATCGCCAGCTATCTGCTCTCGGGGCTGACGCTCGCAACGCCGACGGCGCTGATCCAGCTGTGGCTGATCGGTCGCAGCGTCGGGATCGGCTTCGCGACCCAGCCAGCCAGCGTGATCGCGCTCAGCGATGTTCCGCACCAGAAGCTGGCGCGCGGGTCGTCGTTCTTCACCGTACTGCGGCTGGTCACGTCGGCCTTCGTGACCTCATTCCTGGCCACGTATGTCAAAAATCAGGCGATACCGCACTACGCGCACCTGGCTGAGCAGACCAGCTTTAACTCACCGCTGTACGGCTATGTGCTCAATACGCTGACGCAGGCGGCCATCCAGGGCCGCTGGACATTGCCGGTGCAGGCGCAGGTGCTTGCACAGGTGGCGATTCGACTACGCTTGCAAGCCGCCGTGATGGCCTACCGTGACGCGCTACTACTGATCACCGGTTTTATCGCCGTGGCGTTTGTGCTGGCCTTCTTTGTCGGCAACCCGCGGGCGCGCGGCGGCGCGGTAATGGAGTGAGTCCACTGACGTGCGCCATTCCGTACTGGCGATCTCATACCAAGTTCGGTTGATTGCTTACGAAAAAGCAGGGTGGTTTGGAGGGGCAGCAGGCTCTCCAAGAAACCCTTAACTCTTTATCCGAACTTGGTATGATTAGGAGATA
>DATFXE010000780.1:0-6226 GCA_035258585.1 Roseiflexaceae bacterium
CGTGACCGCCGTGACGACCGAGCCGGGCATGGTTGAGCGCCTGGATCGCTTGTTGAGCTTGCCACGCGTGCGGGTGAATGGTGGCGCATCACTTGCCGATCTGATCGCGGGCCTCGAAGACCGGCGTGTCCAAGCGGTGCGAATACCACACTCACGTAGTCTGCTCCATCAGCGCGTGCGCCAGTGAGCAGCGGTTCTGCGGTTCCGCGGTTCGTAAATGGCGATAGGCAAAACAACTGACCCACTAATCGTGGGAGGATTGCGGGCGCGACCTGTCGAGAGCGAGCCTGTCGATCACTCACTATGCGCTCTTGTCGCCCAGTCGCTCGATCAGATCCGGCAGCAGCCCAATGTGCTCAAGCTCGACATAATGCTGGTGCTGGGGGTCGTGATCGGCGACCGTTTCGTGCGCCCAAGTCAGGTGGTAGGGGATATACACCGCCCAGCCGCCGAGCGCCGTCACCGGCAGGATGTCGGATCGCAGCGAATTGCCGACCATCAGGAAGCGCAGCGGATCGACCTGGTAGCGCTGCAGCAGCGCGCGGTAGCTGGTGGTGGTCTTGTCGCTGACGATCTCGACATACCGAAAATACTCGGCCAGCCCCGAGCGCGCCAGCTTCGACTCCTGGTCGAACAGATCGCCTTTGGTCAGCAGCATCAGCGTGTGGGAAGCGGCCAGCCGCGGGACGACCTCGGCTACATGGTCGAGCAGCTCGACCGGGGCATGCACCATCGCTTTGCCAAAGTCGAGGATCTGCTGAATCACGGCGCCGCTGACCTGGCCGTCGGTCAGCTCGATCGCCGTCTCGATCATCGAGAGCATGAAGCCCTTCACGCCATAGCCAAAGTTGTGGAGGTTGCGCAGCTCGATCTCGTACAGCTTGTGCTGGATCAGCTCGGGGCTGTGGTAGGCGGCCAGCAGCTGCATGAACTTCTCCTCGGTCATCGAGAAGATGCTCTCGTTATGCCACAGGGTGTCGTCGGCGTCGAGCGCGATCAGGTCGAGTTGCGTTGGTGTCATCGAATTGTCCTATTGCCAAGCGGCGATTGGGGATTAGGGACTGGCGATCAAGTGTCTTTCCCAATCGCCATTCCCTAATCCCCAATCGCAACGCCGCAGGCATGTTAGAGTATATAGCCGCGCTTCCGCGCAACCTCTTCCTTGTGCTTGCGGAACAGCACATCGCGCTCGGTGCCCTTCAGCTCGCGTGAGTAGGTGTTCAGGATGCGCTCGACCTCGGCGTCGATCTCCTCCTCTTTGCGCAGATCGGCGACGATGAAGTCGTAGATCTGTTTGACTCGCGCCGCGCGCCCGCTGCCCGGCTTGGCGTCGCGGGGGTCTTTGTACTCAAGCAGCCCCTGCCGCTCCAGCCCATCGTGCAGGTTCTCGGCCAGCCGCCGGATTTTATCCTCGCTGAGACGCATCGCGTTCCTCCTTAAGTTACGATGACTGAGGACTGCGTGCTTACTATCGGATACTCAGTCCTCGGCACTCAGTATTGTCTTTGCTCGATCGGCTTACCTAGCGGTACATGCACGACGTTGACAATGTGCCAATCGGTGCCGCGGCCGTGGACCCACATGTTGATCGCGGTCGCCTGGCGGGCCTGAGTGTTCCAGGGCAAGGCGTCGCTGCCGACCCGCACGATCACCTGGTAGCGCGAGTTCGGCGGAAACCAGATCAGCTGCTCGCGCACCACACCCGAGCGCACCGCCAGGCCCAGCGTCCCGCAGCCGAGCAGCAGCCCGGCGATCAGCGTCAGGCCCACGATCGAGAGGATCGTTGTCTTGCTCATGAGCGCCCCCTTTTGAGAAGATGACAAGATGAGAGGGTGACAAGATGACATCATGGATTTCGAAGATCATCTTGTCATCTTGTCATCAGGCAGTATCCTGCGTGTGGCTTATATCGAGCGGTTCGAAAGTCATCTTGTCATCGTGTCACAGCTTGACTCGCCCCAGCTCCTCCTCCAGCCGCCGCACCACTGTGCGCAGCACTTTGATCCGTGCGAAGCGCTTGTCCTCGGACTCGACCACGGTCCATGGTGCGGCCGGCGTCGACGTGTACAGCAGCATCTCGTCGGCCGCCTGCTCGTAGAGCGGCCACTTGTCGCGGTTGCGCCAGTCCTCGTCGGTCAGCTTCCAGGCCTTGTAGGGCACGTTCTGGCGCTCCTCGAAGCGCCGCAGCTGCTCGTCGGGGCTGATATGCATCCAGAACTTGCAGACGATCGTGCCGAACGCGACCAGCTGGTGCTCGAACTCGTTGATCTCGGCGTAGGCGCGCTGCCACTCATCCTGGCGCGCGAAGCCCTCGATCCGCTCGACCAGCACGCGCCCATACCACGATCGATCGAAGATCGCGAGGTTGCCGCGCGGCGGCAGCCGCCGCCAGAAGCGGTAGAGGTAGTGGTGGGTCTTGTCCTCGCCGGCGGGCGCCGCGATCGCATGTACGATATAGGCGCGTGGGTCCAGCTTCTCGGTCAGGCGCTTGATCGCGCCGCCCTTGCCAGCCGCGTCCCAGCCTTCGAACAGCAGCACAATCGGTCGCTGCTGTCGGTAGATTTCCAGGCCGAGCAGGTGCATCTTGGCTTGCAGCTCGTTCAGCTCCTTCTCATAGGTCTTCTGGTCGAGCCGCAAGCTCAGATCGACCCGGCCGAGCGCGCCGGAGACCTCGGTTCGTCGTTCTGCGTGTGCCTGCTGGTGGGGCGCACGCCCGTTGCCATCCTGGCGGGCGACTGTGCCCGAAGCTCGACGGCTGGAAGTATCGGGCCGGAATGCCCTACCGCTGTCGTCGAAATCGTCGTCGGAGCCGCCGATGTGCCGCTCATTCACCCTTCCCAACCGCGCCTCCAGCGTGGCCAGCACCGTTTCCAGCACCGCGATCCGCATGTAGCGCCGGTCGGTGGCCGGCAACGTGATCCAGGGGGCATAGGGTGTATCGGTGCGCGGCAGCAGATCCTCGACCGCCGCCAGCACACGGTCGTAATGCTTGTGCTGCCAGCGATCCTCGTCGGTAACCTGCCAGGCGGTCAGGCGATCGGACTCGAGCCTATGGAAACGGCGGCCCTGCTCGTGCTTAGAGATATGCAGCCAGAACTTCAGAATCACTGCGCCGTCGTCGGCGAGCTGCCGCTCGAACGAGACAATATCGTCGCAGTAGCCCAGCCAGTCAGCCGCCGCGATCGACCCTCTAGTGCGATCGGCTAGCACCTGGCGATACCACGAGCGGTCGAAGATCGCCAGCTCACCGAAGCTGGGTGTCTTCAGCCAGAAGCGGTACAGCCAGGGGTACATCGTCTCATACGTCCGCGGCGGCGTGACGGGATACACACGTAGGCCGCGCGGATCGAGCCGGCGGGTCAGCTGACCGATCGTACCGATCTTGGATGTGCCGGCCCAGCCCTCGAACACGATCAGCGCCGGCCAGCGCGCCTCGACCAGTGCCTCCTGCATGGCGTACAGGCGTAGCTGTAGATCGCGCAGGCGTGACTTGTACTCCGGCTTGGCGATCGATCGGTCGAGGTCGATCTGGTCGAGCATACGCTTGCCTCCGGCGGTGCGGACGATGACGGCATTATAGCATGGCTGAGGTTGGGGCGGATGGCCTACTCGCCGCGCAGCTTGCTGTATACGACCAGGTCGTGCCACTCGCCGGCACGCCACTGGGCGCGGCGCAGCACGCCCTCGCGCGTAAAGCCGGCCTTCTCCAGCGCGCGCTGCTCGGGGATGTTGCTGATGTCGGTGGAGGCCTCCACGCGCATGATCGGGTATGTCGCCAACAGGTAGTCCGCCAGCAGGCGCTGCGCCTCGGTTCCATAGCCCTGGCCGCGCTGCGCGGCGGCGATATTGATGCCGAAATTATAGATGCGGCTCGCGCTATTCGGCCCGTAGGCCACCTGGTGATAGGTCACCGAACCGATCGCCGCGCCGTCGTGCGTCACAATCCTGAGCATGCCGTAGTGATCGCTCAGAAAGCCGTGCTCGTTGAAGCTGCTCTCGAAGGTGTTGCTGCGTCTCAGGCCAAACATATTGTAGAACCCCTGAGCATCGACGTCATTCGCCTCGGCCTCTAGCGCCGCCAGATCGGCCTGCTCGATCGGCCGTAACCGCACACGCTCTCCCTGAATCATAGATAGCCCCTCTCTTGGCGCGGCGTTGCGCCGACTGTGATGACTGATGCGCAGAGTATAGCACAGCGCTAGCGGTTCGACGGCCCTGGCGGCGCGGCTGTCGGTCTCGTGCGATCGATGCTACAATGACGAAACATCATATGGATATGTCGCTGCTGAAACATACACCAGGCACCCGCCGCATGCTGTCCACGCTCGCGCTTGCCCTCGCGCTGGCCGGCTGTGGCCAGCCGCTCGCCACGACGCCCAGCGCCTTTCGGCCGACCGCCGCACCATCCCTTGCGCCCGCGCCTGCCGCGCGCCCGACCGCGCAGCCAAGCGCGACATCGGCGCCCACGCCGACGCCGGAGCCAAGCCCTACGCCCAGGCCCGACCCAGCCAACGACCCGATCTTCGTCGGCGCCGGCGATATCGCCGCCTGCGGCTCGAATGGCGCCGAGGCCACCGCGCGGCTGCTCGATCGGACCGAAGGCACGGTCTTTACCCTTGGCGACAACGCCTATGAGTCCGGCAGCGCCGAGCAATTCCGCGATTGCTACGAGCCGACCTGGGGCCGCCACAAGGCGCGCACCTACCCCGCGCCCGGAAACCACGATTATGCCACGCCCGGGGCCGACGGCTACTACGATTACTTTGGCGAGCGCGCCGGGCCAGATCGGCGCGGCTACTACAGCTTCGAGTTGGCGGCCTGGCATATCGTCTCGCTGAACAGCGAGATCGCCGCCGGCCCCGACTCGGAACAGGCGCAGTGGCTCCAAGCCGACCTGGCGGCGCACCCGGCCACATGCACGCTGGCCTTCTGGCATCGGCCGATCTTCTCGTCCGGCGGCGTGCATGGCAACGACCCACACATGCGGGCGATCTGGGAGATCCTGGCCCGCGCCGGCGCCGACGTGGTGCTGAGCGGGCACGATCACCTGTACGAGCGCTTCGCGCCACAGACATCGGATGGCCTGGCCGACCCACACGGCATGCGCGAGTTCGTGGTCGGCACCGGCGGCGCGTCGTTGTATGGCTGGGGCCAGATCCGGCCGAATAGCGAGGTTCGTTACAATGAGGGCTACGGCGTGCTAAAGCTGACGCTGCACGCGGCCAGCTACGATTGGGAGTTCGTGCCGGATGGGGCTGGCGGGTTTAGCGACTCTGGTAGCGCGGCGTGCGTTGGGGCAGGCCCGACGGCTGCTCTCAACGGATTTCGGGAACAGATTGAGCGGATTGGCGCGATCACCAGGTAGCACATGACCGGTCGATTGGTGTTGGGGATGGACATGGAAAGCCAGGGGCGCAGAGCATTTTGTGCTCTGCGCCCCTGGCTTTCTGCTGATTCTTTACAGCCGCGTAGTCTCGCCGGTGTACTCGCGCTGCGCAGGTTTTGCAGCGGGCTGTGGCTCGTCGCGCTGATCGCGCGGGCCGTCGTCGGTGCAGCGGCCGTGCCGATCGCCGTACCAGCCGTGGCCTGCGCCACCCCAGCCGTATCTGTATGGCCTGCGCCATCCGCCGAACAACAGTATCCACAGCAGCGGCAGGAAGAGCAGCGGGAAGAAGAAGAACCCGAACCCTCCATGCGTCAGCAGGAATAACACGCCCAGCCCGATGAATAGCCATCCTATCCTATACATTGTTGTCCTCCTATACCGGGGTATCTTATCGCCCCGTCGTTGATGAAGAGTCTAGCAGGGAATTGTGGAGCGAATATGAAAAAACGAGGGAGCAATCTGGGATTACATGATTACACAGCCCGACTATACTGTAATAGTTGGCACTCGAACGTTCATGAAAGTAGAGGCGCCAATCCTACGTGAACTCGCCGAGGATAGCGCCAATACCGTCGGACCTGCGACCTCGCGTCTATGTTTATTGGTGGGGAACCATGCGGCACATTGTAATCGGGCGCATTTGTGGGAGTGCGGTTGCGGCTCTTGCGCTGCTGTTGGTTATCGCCCCCGTGGCGTTCGCGATGGCTGTTCAGCAGCGTGTGGTCGCGCTGCCGGGATCAGATCTGCGGCTCGGCGTAGTCGAGATTGTGGCCTATAGCACGCACTATCCCGAGTGCCCGCCGCGTATGCCCTGCCCACCGGACTCGGTTGCCCCGCCGC
>DATFXE010000781.1:0-2592 GCA_035258585.1 Roseiflexaceae bacterium
CGCGCCGCCGTCAGCGGGGCGCTGATCGTGCGCCACGCGCGAGCGACCTGGACGCTGCTGGCGCTGCCGGGCAGCAGGCTAGTCAGCAGCACGATCAGGCTGCAGAACATGGCGGCCGCGAACAAGAAGCGCCAGGGCATAAACTCCGGGAACTCGACCGAGGCCGAGCGCCAGCGCTCCTGGTGATGCACGACATTCTGATGCACCACCAGCAAGAGCGCCGTGCCCAGGAATACAAAGAACAACGTGTTCGGCTTGGGCGAGGCAAAGGTGTAGTTGATCAGGATGGTCAATGCATTCAACACAACCGCCCACCAGACCCATCCCGCACGGAACAGCAGCCAGCCGGTCGCGTAGCCGAGCGCCCACATCAGCAGCGCCAGCGCCACCACGAACAGCACGATATCCTCGCCGCGCCCGCCGGCCTGGAGGATGCGCGCCCAGATCGCGCCGCGAATCAGAATTTCACTGGCGCGGTCGCCCCAGGTCACCAGCCGCTCGCCCATCGGCACGCCCAGCTCATGGCCGACTTCGCGCACCAGCACCGAGCCGATCTGCTGGATCGCCCAGGCGACGCCGAGCGCCGCGCTGAGCAGGTGCGCCAGCCAGCCCGGCAGCCAGCGCAGCCGCGCGAAGATGATGCCGACCAGTAGCGCCGGCAGGGCCACGCTGGTCAACACCTCCAGGCCCTCGGCCCAGTTTGAGGTGCCGATGCTGCGGGTGACGCTCCACAGCATCAGTGCGGAAAATATCACTCCTGGTAGTACTGCCGGAAGATCCCAGCGCAGATACCAGGGCACATAGGGTTTAGCTGCAGGGGTTGTTGCTACCATCACGAGATCTTCCTCGGAGAACAATCAGCGGACTTGAGTTTGTCACTATCTAGACTGAATATCTCGCATGCATTCAGCCATACCGCCCGCGCCAGATCCGCCAGCTCGAGCTCGCGCAGCGCCGCCAGCCGCTCGGCGACGAAGCGCACATTGGCTGGCTCGTTGCGCCTACCGCGTAGTGGATGCGGCGCGAGATACGGGCTGTCGGTCTCGGTCAGGATGCGGTTGAGCGGCGCGCGGCGCGCCACCTCGTGCAGCTCGGTCGCCTTGGCGAACGTGACCGGTCCGCTGAAGGAGAGCTGAAAGCCGACCTCCAGGCAGGCCTCGGCGTAAGCCCAATCGCCCGAAAATGAGTGCATGATCCCCGGCTGGCCGCGCGCCGAGTCGCGCAGAATCCGCACGGTGTCGGCCTGAGCCTCGCGGCTGTGGATTACCACCGGCAGATCCAGCTCGCGCGCCAGCGCCAACTGCTCGCGAAACAGTTGCTCCTGCGCGTTGTGCGGAGCACGATTGTGGTAGTAATCCAGCCCGATCTCACCGATCGCCACCACCTTGGGCTGGGCGGCCAGCCGGCGGATCTCCGCCAGCCAATCGGCGCTGGCCACCGCGGCGTAATGCGGCTGAATGCCGACGACGGCGTAGATTTCCGGGTGCGCCGCCGCGAGCGCGACCGCAGCGCGCGACGAGTCTAGATCATAGCCGACCTCGACCAGCACCGCGACCTGCGCAGCGCCCGCCCGCATCAGGGCTTGCTCGCGATCGGCGTCGAACTCAGCTAGATGCAGGTGCAGGTGGGTATCGATCAACTGAATGCCGCCTGTCATTGCCGCATTGTACCATGGAACATACGTGCATGACCTTAGCGACCGATGTGAATCTTCAACGAGGCTGTAGAGTATCTCAAGTATGGTACAATTGCTGTAAAAACTATGTAAAAAAAAGCGCATCCCGGCATCCGGTATGCTATAGTGATCAGGCTGTTTTGATGCGGTGATCGGTGCTACGCCAGCCCAGTGAAAGCATATGACACACACCTCCATGGTCCTGGTGATCGAGGATGACCCCTACATCTCGAAATTAGTGGCGATGCTGCTCGAAGAAGCCAACTACCAGTCGCTGATCGCGAGTAGCGCAGCCGAGGCGTTCGCGCTGCTCGAGAAGTACAAGCTCGATCTGGTGATACTGGATTGGATGTTGCCCGATCTACCTGGCGATCAGGTGTGCCGTCTGATCAAAGCGCGCTCGGCGACGACGTTCTTTCCCGTGTTGATGCTCACCGCGCGCGGCGAGCTGGCCGATCGCATTGCCGGCCTCGATGCCGGCGCCGACGATTACCTGACCAAGCCGTTTCATAGCGATGAGCTGCTGGCGCGCGTCCGCGCGCTGCTGCGTATTCGCGCGGCCGAGCTGGATCGCGCCGAGACGCTTGAGGCGCTGGCGCGCCAGCATGAGGAGCTGCGTGATGCATACGAGCGCCTGCGCTCGACACAGGCCCAGTTGGTTCAATCTTCGAAGCTTGCGTCGCTCGGTGAGCTGGTGGCTGGCGTCGCCCACGAGCTGAATAATCCGCTGGCGATCGTCCTTGGGAATGCCGAGTTGCTGCCAACGCTGGCGGATGAGGAAGATCGCCGTGCGGTGCGACAGATCATCGAGGCTGCCCAGCGCGGCCGCCGTGTGGTTCAAAGTCTGGTCACGTTCGCGCGCCACGGCAAGGTCGAGGCCGATTGGCATAGCCCTGCCGACCTGCTCGATCGGGTGC
>DATFXE010000782.1:0-4570 GCA_035258585.1 Roseiflexaceae bacterium
TGAAGGTGGTAAAGCCGCCTTCAGCGGGCTGTGTGTCAACCAGCCTATCGTGTCCGATCCGAGGCTTCGGCGTTCAGATTGAGGCACAAGCTGTTGCGTTTACGCGATAGTTGTTGACAGCCGCTGACTCCTCTGATGGTACCGCGCTCTGGCTCACGGCAGCACGAAGCTGGTCCAGGGTGTGAGCGTCTCCAGGCGCTGGAGTGCGCCGACAACCCAGGGAAACTCGAAGTAGGTCCTGCCACTGAGAGACTTACGCATCCAAGCGATATCATAGCACTGTTCCATATGCATGGCCAGGTATGCTACAATCCAGGGGCATCATTGGCGGGACCGCCCGGCGCATAATGAAAGTTACAAAAGGATATCGATGCAACATGCACCCGAACTATGTGCCCTACTCGAACGCTACTATGCAGCCTCAGCCCAGGGCGATATCGAATTTCTCGACCGGCTGATCGCCCGCCAGCCCGGTACGCTGGTGATCGGCACCGACGCGACCGAATGGTGGCGTGGCGGCGATCAGATCTTCCAGACCTGGGCGGCAGCCTGGCGCGAGCGCGGCGGCTTACCGGTGCAGGGCAGCCAGCCGCAGGCCTGGCGATCCGGCGAGGTTGGCTGGCTGGACGACCAGGCGCTGTGGGCGCTACCGAATGGTCGCACCATTCCATTTCGGCTGACAGCGGTGTTTCATCAGGAAGACCAGGAGTGGCGGCTGATCCAGGCGCACTTTTCGATTGGCGTGCCGAATGAATAAGCGGCGCGCTCTGCTTTTCAATCGAGAGGAATATCCATGCCGCTAACAGCGCTTCTTCTGCTGATCGTCGCGGCAGCGCTGCATACCGGCTGGAACCTGCTGGTCAAGCGTGCGGTCGAGAAGCAGGTCTTCACGTGGTGGGCGATGGTGGTTGGCACTGTCCTGTTCGCGCCGCTGCTGGCCTTTAGCGCGCCGCTGCCGGCCGCCGTCTGGCCCTATATCCTGGCCAGCGCGCTGGTAGAGATGATCTACTATCTGGCGCTGCTGCGCGCCTACTCGATCGGCGATTTCTCGCTGGTCTACCCGCTGGCGCGCGGCGCGGCACCGGCGTTTCTAGCGCTGTGGGCGGCGCTATTCCTCGGCGAGCGCCCAAGTGCCGGCGGTATGGCCGGCCTGGCGCTGCTCCTGATCGGGCTGCTGCTGGTCGGCGGCGCAGCGCGCCGCGCCGTGCTCGGGCAGGCGCCTGGGTCACCCGCGCTCGCGCTGAGTGCGGGCGGTGCGGCGGCCCGGCCGCGGCGCGGCGCCCTGGCCTTCACCGCAAGCGGGACGGCCGCAGCGCTCGTGGTCGCGTGTTGCATCTCGATCTATTCGGTGATCGACGGCGCGGCGGTGCGGTTCGCGCCTTCGATCCCCTACACGGTCGCAGTGATCGGCGTATCCGCGCTGATGATGGGCCCGGCGGTGCTGGCGCGCTACGGGCGCCAGGCAGTGGCGGCGGAATGGCGCATAAACTGGCCGCGGATCGTGATGGTCGGCATCCTCACGCTGATAACCTATGCGCTGGTGCTCCAGGCGTATGCGATCGGCCGCGTCAGCTACGCCGGGGCGGTGCGCGAGATCAGCGTGGTGATCGCCGCGCTGGTGGGCTGGCGCTGGCTGGGCGAGGGCTTTGGCGGCTGGCGCGTGACTGGCGCGCTGCTGATCTTCGCCGGCATCCTGGTGATCGCGTCCCTGGGATGAGCGGCACGGCCGGCCTTTAGTGCGACCGATCGTGTATCTTATGCTACAATCCAGGCATGGAAAGCGCGCGAAAATTTGCCGCCTCGCGTGAGATCGCTGCGGCCCGAACCGGCTGGTCGACGGTGGCAATTGTGCTGCTGCTCGGCGGCGTGGCGCTGCTGCCGCGGGTGCTGGGGCTGGTCGATTTTCTCACCACCGACGAAGTGTACAACTGGATCAGCCGCGTCGAGCGATTCAGCGCTGCGGTCGCCAGCCATCAGTGGGGGGCGACGGTACTGGTCGGCCACCCGGGCGTCACACTCTGCTGGCTCGCCAGCCTGGGCCTGGCGGCTGAGCGCTACGCCGTGGAGCACGGCTGGGCCAGTGTGGGATCGCAGGTGGAGTATCTGCGCTGGATGCGGCTGCCTATGGCCACCCTGGAGGCGCTGGCGGTCCCTGGCGCCTACCTTCTGCTGCGCCGGCTGGTCGCGCCGGCCACGGCGCTGATTGCGGCGCTGCTGTGGGCGCTATCGCCGTTCTTGGTGGCGCACGCGCGCCTGCTGCACCTGGACGCGTTGCTGACGACGTTTGTAACCTATAGTGTGCTCTGCACCTTGATCGCCAGCCGCAACACGCGCCCGCTGCGCTGGATCGCGGCGGCGGGCTGCTGCGCGGGCCTGGCTTTGCTCACCAAAGGGCCGGCGCTGATCCTGCTGCCATTTATTGGCCTGATCTTGATTGCAGATTGCAGACCTGTCCTGAGCCTAGTCGAAGGATTGCAGATTGCAGATTGGCGACAACCAAAATCTGCCATCTCCAAGCTACAACCTGCCATATTGCGCTACCTGCTGTGGCTGGCGGCCGCCGGGCTGACGTTCACCCTGCTCTGGCCGGCGATGTGGGTCGACCCGGCACATGCCCTGCGCGCCTTCTTTGGCCTGATCGTGCAGAATGGCGGCCGGCCGAATGGCGACGGCCAGTTCTTCCTCGGCCGCGCTGTCGGCGACCCCGGCCCGCTATTCTACATCGTCTCCGATCTGTTCCGCATGACGCCGGCGATGCTGATCGGTCTGCTGGCGGCGCCGCTGGCCCTCTTGCCGCAGAGGACGTTTGAACGTTCCTGGTCACTCGAGCAGCGGACACTGCTCGCTCTGGCCGCGTTCGCGCTGTTCTGGACGCTGGTGATGACGCTTGGGCCGAAGAAGTTCGACCGCTACACGCTGCCGACCTGGCCGGCGCTGCTGGTGCTATCGGCCGCGGGCTGGAAATTTCTGCTCTGGGACGCGCTGGGCTGGCTGAGCCGGCGTTGGCGCGGTGGCGGCGATTGGCCGGCGACCGAGGCCGCGCCTGCGGAGCCGACGACTGCGACTATCCCGTCCACGCAGGTGAACGACCGGCGGGGTGCCCGATCGGCGCGATTTCAATCGCCGGCACAAAAAAAAGCCCCATCCACTGTGTGGGCTGGCCTGCGCGGGGTGCTGCTGGCCCTGCCGCTGGCGCTGGAAGTGTTCGCGCTCGTGCAGTATCACCCTTACTATCTCAGCTATTACAACCCGCTGCTGGGCGGTGGCGCGGCGGCGCAGCGAACACTGCTGATCGGCTGGGGCGAGGGCATGGATCAGGCTGGCGCCTACCTCAGCGCCCGGCCGGATATCGGTGACGGGCAGGTGCTCTCGGCGCTGCCGCGGACGCTGCGGCCATTCGTCCCGGTGCCCGTCGAGGATGTGACCGAGTTCGGCAAAACCGCGGCCAACTACGTGGTAGTGTACCTCGAATCGATTCAACGCGGCGCCAGCCCGCAGATCTACGCTGCCATCCGGCAGACGGCGCCGCTGCACCGGATCATAATCCACGGAATCGACTATGCCGAGATCTACCAGCTGCCCAAGCCGTTCGAGAAGCCGATCGCCGCGCAGTTTGGCGACGAGCTTGCACTGCGCGGCGTGACGCTGCGGCAAGCGCCGGGCCAGCTGATTGTGACGCCTTCCTGGGATGTGCGCGGCCGGGTCGGCGCCGACTACCAGGTGTTCGTGCATGTGATCGACGGCGCGGGCCGCACCATCGCGCAAATCGACGTCGCGCCGGGCGGCGGGGATGCGCCGCCCACCAGCGGCTGGCTGCCCGGCCAGCAGATCGCCGTGCCGCTGCCGCTGGCGTTGCCCGATGGCCTGAGGGCTGGCGACTATGCAGTCACGCTCGGCATGTACGACCCCCGGACCGGCCAGCGGCTGCCGTTCTCAGGCGGAACCGCCGCCGACCCCGCGCGCGCCGGGCCGAACGCGCTGCTCTTGGATAGGATCACGCTGCCCTGAACATTGTAGATTGTAGATTGCAGATTGTAGATTAACCTTCTCAATCTGCAATCTACACGACGGTCCAGCGATGAAGGGCGACCATGATAAGGTTCCTATTAGCTCACCCCTTTCCCCGTCTACTCCGTCACGACTTACTGAAGATACCCTTGATCGCCGTGAGGACGGCCGGCAGATAGCGGCTTGCTCCGCCGCTCATGGGCATCATCTGACTGACTGCTCTCGCCATTCCCGTATTGCCTTGGCGTGCTTGGGGTAATGGCTGTAGGTATCGAGCCGTAGGCGATGTCGAAAACGCGTCTCCTGTGTGAAATACTCGTCGGGCACGCTTTGGAGGTAGGTGATGAGTTGGCGATGGATTGCTTCCTGTTGTTGCAGGACATCGGCGAACGAGAGATCGCGTTTGCGTTCTCTCATCAGCGCATTGAACGCATCGATGCCACCGTAGTGAGTCGAATACCGCGGTGGCCTCCCTTCCTTGATAATCAGGGGCAGATGCTTCAGCGCCTCCTCTTCCCACCATGTCACATGCGCAAGGATGTCTTTCACCGACCAATCGCCC
>DATFXE010000783.1:0-10331 GCA_035258585.1 Roseiflexaceae bacterium
CGTCGCGCTTCATTACGCCGACGCGATGAGCGAGTACGACAATACCCTCATTGGCGACCGCGAAGACGGCCGCGCCGGTGATGATGCGGAGCAAGCCTGCGCTGTCGCTCAGCCCACTGCCAATACGTGCAAAGCCGAACACCATCGAGACCGGCATCACCAGGGAAAACACCAGCAACAGGTACCACGAGTTGCGTACTTCCAATATCTGCTCCAGCCAGATATAGCGGAGATCTACGAGAAACTTCCGCCACCCGCGCACGCATCTCGTTGCCGCTGCCGCCCGGCTACCGGTCGCGTTCGACTGCACTATCCGCATCAAGGGCGCTCCCTCATTCATGTCTGCCATGCGTGCGATCTAACTCCAGGTATACATCTTCCAGTGACGGCGGCGCCAGCCGAAAATCATCCAACCGTGCCAGCCCAAGCCCACGCACCACAAGCTCAGTGGCCGCAGCAATGCGCTCTGGCATGAGATACAGGCGATACTGCCCGGGTCGAGGCGAGTCCAGCGCGCCAAGCGCAGCAAGCCGAGCCAACTCATCTTCCCCATAGACAGCGTCTTCTTTCAGCTGAACCTCCAGGCGCAGGCGCTCGCCGGATTGCTGCTTGAGCACGCCTGGTGTCCCGAGCGCGATCATCCGGCCGTGGCGCAACACAGCGACACGCTGGAGCACTTTCTCTGCCTCAAGCACATTATGCGTGACGAGCACGCAGGTCGTCCCCTGGTTGCGGTTCAGCCGTGCCAGCACATCCCACACCAGCCGCCGCTTCTGCGGGTCGAGCTCGTTGGTGGGCTCGTCGAGCACCAGCACCTGCGGGCGGCCCATCAGGGCCATCGCGAAGTGCGTGAGGCGCATCAGCCCACCGCTCAGCTTCTGCACAAGGCGGTCGGCGTAGGGCCGCAAATCCAGCTCATGCAGCAGTTCTTGGCTTTGAGCACGTGCGTCAGCTTCGGTCTGGCCGCGTAGCCGGCCCGTATAGCGTAGCGCGCGCTCAACCTCAACGCCACGCATGGCCAGGCCCGTCTGCGGCAGAAACCCAATGTGTTGTTTGACCACATCCGGCTGCTGCACAACATTGATACCTTCGACCCAAATCTCGCCGGCGGTTGGCCGTAGCAATCCGAGAAGCTGACTGATCAAGGTCGTCTTGCCCGCACCGTTCGGGCCAAGCAGGCCAAAGATTTCCCCACGCCGCACCGTGAACGTCAGATCATCGTTGGCGATGATCTGGCCGCTCTTCCTGCTTTTGCCAGGGAAGGTGCGCGTCAGATGGTCAACCCGGATGGCAATGTCTGGCGCACTCATTGCGGTACCGCTCGCTCAATGAACATTGGAATGCTCGGATAGATCGACCAGATCGTGAATGGTTCCCCGCACGGAGACCTTGCGAAACTGGCGATCCTGGCCGAGCACGTGCATCGGCATTCCATCCTTGGGGACGAGCGTGAAGCGCACGGCCCGATCGATGCGCGCCTGATCGGGCAGCGCGAGTCGGAAGCGCTGAAGAATGAGCGACAGCGCGATCTTCATCTCAAGCATCGCGAACTCGGCCCCAAGACAGCGGCGCGGGCCGGCGAGGAACGCCAGGTAGGCGTAGGGCGCGGGCGCCGGCCCGGCCCAGCGTGATGGGAGAAAGCGCTCGGGCTGGGGATACAGCTCGGCCATGTGATGGGTGATGTACTCGCTATACATGACCTTCGTGCCGGCCGGGAACTCATACCCGCCCATCGCAAAGGGCTGGACGGCAATCCGCCCACCGTGAATGGCCGGTGGGAGCAAGCGCATGCTCTCCTTAATGACCTGGTCGAGCAGCGGCAGGCTGGCGATCTGTGCGACCGTCGGGGCCTCGCCGTGGAGCACACTGATCAGCTCGTCGACCAAGTCGCCCAATACCTGGGGGTGTTGGGCCAGCAGGAACAGCGTCCAGGTCATCGCCACGGCGCTCGTCTCGAACCCGGCCAGGAACAACACGGTTGTGTGGCCGATCAGTTCCGCTTCGCTCATCCCTAAGCCATCATCGTCGCGTGCTCCGAGCAAGAGTTCGAGCACGTCGCCTTGGCCCGACGTGTGCTGGCGCTTATGGTCGAGCATCTCGCGGATATGCGCCTCCAGCTGGTCCGACAGCCGCAGCAGCCGTCGAAACGGTGTGCCCGGCCAGTCGACCGGGAAGAAATAGACCCCGCGATGGGCATTCAGGCCGATCCAGCGGGCAATCAGATGGCCGAGCGAGTCGGCGTCTTGCGTGGCGTCTACGCCGAACAGCGTGGTGCTGGCGATGCACAGGGTCAGCTGCTGCATCTCGTGCGCTATATCGCGCAGCTGGCCAGATCTCCAGCCCGCCAGATACTGCTCGCTGATCGCGACCATCGTGTCGCGGTAGGTGTCGACATGCTGGCGATGCAACGCCGGCTGGATCAGGCGGCGCTGGCGCCGGTGCACTTCGCCGCTCATCGTGTTCAGCCCGCTCCCCAATCGGTGCAGCGCCGAATCTGGCGGGCCCGGCGCCGCTACACGATCAGCGTGAAAGATATCAGCCTGGCCCAGCACCTGCTGGTTGTATGTAGGACCATAGATCAGTAGCTTGTTGCCGCCGGCCGTAAATGCCGCCAGGGTTCCGTAGGTCTCGTAGACGTGCCGGTGATAAGCGATTGGATCGTGGTAAAACAGAAACTTCGTACCACGGCGGCCGACGATCGGCAGCGGCCGCGGTCCTGGAACCGCTGGCATCGCCGTGACACGGCCAGGCGTATCAGTTGCGGCCATAGTGGTAGCTCATGTTGGTTGCTCGCTGGGTGTGTGTGCCAGATCGGTCCCAGTACAGTTCGAGGGCCTCTTGGGGCGAGCGAGCCGTCCGGATACCTTCAAGACCGATGTTCAGGTGTGTCAGTGTGGTCGCGACCGCCGCCGAGATGCCCGTGACGGTCACATTGCACCCGAGTAGGCGCACCGCCTGTGTGGTTTCCATCAGCGCCTTTGCGACCGCAGTATCGACGGAGCTCACGCCGACGATATCGAGGATGACAAGCTGGACCTTCTGCTCGCTCACGGTGGCGAGCAAGCGGCTGGTGAGCGCCTGGGCACGGCGGCGATCGAGGTTGCCGACGATGGGTGCAAGGACGACGCCATCGGCAAGCGTGACGGTCGGCACCTCCAGCGAGGTCACCAGATCGAGCAGCCGCCCCTGCTGTACGTTCTGCTCAGTGAGTGCATCCGCCTGCGCCGCAAGCGCGCGTTGCTGCTCCTCGGCACGCATTAGGGCGGCCTGAGCTTGCTCGGCGTTGGCCTCGGCACGGTGCTGCGCCGTTCGTGCGACCACCGAGGCGAGAATAATCCCGACGGCCTGGAGGAGCAACGTAAATACGACGTTCGGCTCAAACAATAGCCCCTGGCCACCCCAGCGGACGGCAAGCCCAATCAGTGTCACGAGAAAGGCGCCTAGACTCCAGTACCACGGCAAGAGCACGGCGGCGAGAATCATCGGCGTGAGTACGGTGAATGAGAAGCTGGCATACTCAGTCGGGTTGCTGGGCGCAACCGCGACGACGAGCAATGTGGTCAACACCACAAGCACCTCGGCGGCCCAGCGGAAGCCGCGCAGGTGCGCGGCCAGAAGCCCACCAAGCAGGCCAGCGACGATCAAATCCTGTAAGGCATAGAGCACCTTGCCGTTGACGAGCGCGACAACGAGCAACGCTAGCAATGTCACAACCCCCATACCGAGCAAAACGGTCACAATCCGGCGCGTACTCATCCTCTTCCCCCTTCCTCATCGAGCTCCACAGATTGTTCGACCAGCCCGCCAAACGGCGCGGGAAACCAGAAGCCGCCGAGCGGCACCCCCACGCCGAGCACCCAGTCAGTCTCCCACGCGGCCCGCTGCGCGCCGATACCGGCATAGCGTCCGCCGCGGTCGGTGCCGCTGCCAGTCCGGCGTGTATAGGCGTAATCGTACAGCACCATGCGCAGCATGGGCTGATCGAGCGCATATCCTGGCCGCTGCATCCAGTAACATTGAAGCCGGCCTGCGAGCAGCGGAGGAACGAGATCATAGGAGAACACTGGTTTGCCGAAGCCAAGTAGCAGCGTGGCAAGCGGGATCGCTTCACCGTATAGCGCACGAACCGCCTGGTCGCGAGTGCGCGCACCGCTTTGGGCTGCCGTATGGAGCACCGCAGCCAGGGAAGCCTCAGGATCGGGGCAGACCGAAAACCAGAGCGTCGGAACATCACTCGAGGTTGTCTCAGCACGCAGACGTTCGCCGGTACTGACTAGCTCCGGCACGCTCTCCGTACCGATAAGCCGAACCCGCCATTCGTGGCGCCGGTAGTCGGCCAGCGCCTCAGCGCCGGCGAAGCCCCAATCGAGGGCGCCGATCAGCTGCGCACGCATGGAGCCAGCCTCGGCCAGGTGTTTACCAATGGCGAGCGGAGCGATGATATGACGCACGCCGTGACGAAAGAGCAGATCGAAGCAGTTCAGCATACCCGCGCGCAGCCACGGCATATACGCCGGGCTCATCCGGTCAACTCCTGCCAGCGCGGCGCTGCGCCGCGTGCCGCCGAACGCGACAATCGCCGTGGCTGGAGCGATAGCGGCTACCTCAGCGTCGGGAGCCGCCAGAAACGTGCTGAAATCGAGATCAGATGTCATCGCAGATCCTCCGCTTGGGGAAACGGCACCGGATACCAGAACGGCCCCATACGCTGCCCCACCCCCAGCACGGCCTGGGTCGACCATGCGCCGCGCTGGATACCTAGATTGGCGTAGCGCTCGCTCCAGCTCGGCCCGCTCCCAGTCTTGCGGGTATAAGCGTAATCGTACAAAATATGGCGCAGCATCGGCTCGTCGAGGCGATAGCCGGGGCGCATGATCCAGTAGCATTGCAGCCGATCCACGAGCAGCGGCGGGATGAGATCATAGATGACGATCGGCTTGCCAAACGAGATAAACATGGTTGCCAGCGGGATATCCTCGCCGTAGAGGGCGCGGATGGCCTCGGCGCGGGTGCGCGCACCCGCGCTCAGCACCGCGTCCCACGGGGCGTCGTCGCTGGGCGTGACGGTCCACCAGAGCGTATGCTCCCAGCGGTCCGGCGTGGCGGCAACCAGGGTTTCGGCGGCGTTCTGAAGCTCGGGAATCGCGTCGGCGCCGCTAATTCGGACACGCCAACCGCGCCGGGCGTAATCGGCCAGCGCGTGCTGCCCGGCTAGCCCGTGCGCGATCCATCCGAGGAACCGCTCGCGGTAGTGCGCGAACTCAATCATGTTCGGCGCGATCACCGCCGCGGCAAACACGTTGCGAATACCATGCCCAAAGAGCAGATCCATATACGCGAGCATCCCCTGGCGCGACCACTCCGCGTACGCGTCGGTGTGCGGGGTGACGCCCGCAAGCGCGGCGGAGCGCCGCGTCCCATTCACCGAGACGATCGCGGTTTGCGGCGCCAGGGCGGCGACATCGGCGCGCGGTGAATCAAGGAACGTGGTGAGGTCAGGCAGCTGCATACTGTACTCGCTCATATATGACGATATCGTGCTCGTCGGGGGCTGGTAATGTGGCGGCAAGCTCGATAATACGGGAGAGACGCAACGCGCGGTAGCTCTCTTTCGCCAGCCACAGCGCGGTCGTATCCACGGCAAGCGGGCGATAGTGCGTGCGCATCCATCGCTCAGCGCGTCGCAAGGCATCACTGATAGCCTCGCTCCGTATGCCGCCGCGCTGCACGGCACGCAGCGCTAACACACCATACGCGGTCTCTTCTCTTGTGCCATCCGCCATACCCCAGCTCCCATCCGGATACTGATGGGCGAGCAGGGCCGCCGCAGCTTGCCTGGCCAGGGCAGCGTGCTTGGTTCCCAGCAGCACGACTGTGGCCTGCCAGGTGGTGTATAGCCAGGAAGCGTTCCACTTGTCGCCCAGCCAGCGCCCATCCGGTTGTTGGTGCGCGAGGAGATGGGGCAGATAACGCTCCACAGGCGCCTTGGAGAGCGCCAGGGCATGGAGTGCATGAGCGGTGACCGACACGCCCGCCTGGAGCTCGCCTTGCCACGAGGTAAAGTGGTCGTCGTGGACAAAGTGATTTAATACTGCCAGGTCAACGCGGCGGCCAGACGCCTGGAGCACGGCTAGCGCCGCCGCAGTATCATCTCCATCCGGAGCGAACCAATCGCTGAAGCCTATGCCCTCGGGTCGCAGCGCCCGCGTGAGCGCGTCAATCTGTGGTCGAACCACATCCTGCAGGCTTGGATGATCGAGCAAGCCGGCGAGCAGGAGGATATAGAGGCCGAACGATTGCTCAAAGCGCTGGATCGGCCAAGCGGTTGGGACGACGCCAGGGATACCAAGCCCGGTTGCTGCAGCTGCATCTGCCAAGTATGCGCGGCAGGCCGCCCGAGCATCTTCCAAATCGGGTCGCGCGGCGGCAGCTGCGAGCCAGGCCGCAGTCGCAGCCGGGCTGTGGCCAATGCTACCGGCGCCGTCGAGCAATGCCGGGTCGGGCTCGGTTCCCCATGCCTCCCATGAATGGACGGCAGTCGTGCCGCCACGCGGGCGCATCTGGGCGAGACCCTTGCGGCGATGCCGCGCTAGGTCGGTAATTGTTGCCGTCAGTTCGTGCGGAACATCGAGGCCAGCCCGGCTGGCATCGGCCAGCAGGCGTGGGAGCAGCAGTTCCACACCGGCGGGAAGCTCCTCTGGTAATGGAGTAAGCCACTGGGCAACATCGCTGCGCAGAAATACGAGCCCCTTGTTGACTGAGTTGCGATCGGCGGATGTGATCCCGTGTGTATGTAGCGCGAGCACAGCGGCCAGTGTCGGCATCGTGCGCGCACGTGGGATGGCTGGGCTTCCCCAGCCGCCATCGTCATACTGTTGGGTGCGAAGCCAATCCAGCGCGGATTGGATACCTTCGCGGGGCGGACAGAACCGCAATACTTGCGCCGTATCATAGATCGATGGACAGATCGCCCCTCCGTGCTGCCCCAGACTCGCGATGTGATGCCGGAGATCGGTAGTGAGCAGGGTGACGGCGTTGAAGGACATGAACACCTCCTGGAGATATGCTTACGACCGGAACACACCACGGATTGACACACCAAGTTCTGGCTCCTACAGCCACGATTTCTCGCTCATTAGAGATTCGTCGTTCGGTCGCATTTGTGCGATTATAGATAGGTTCTGGGATGATGGCCATGACGAAATAGTAGCGAGATTACAGCAAAAGTGAACGTCTATTAACGATTGCTCGTGAACAACAGATGGAAGATTATGATTTGGGGACGAGATACGGCAGCGCAGAGGCAGTAATGCCGTCTATGAACGATCGGGGATGGCCCGCACTAGTTCCTGTAGCATATGCACAGCGGACCAACTTGGAGCAAAAGTATGTGTGAGGGGCTCAAGGATCCAGGAGCAATGCTATACTACCACCAGCAGCACAAATAGACTACAGTAGCCGAAAAGGAGAGCGCGTTATGGCGCCAGACGCGGAGACGAAGCAAGCGTCGCTTATGGCCATCACCGAGAGCACGTTCGGCCGGCGTGTGATCAACTCATCCATCCCGGTGGTGGCGCTCTTCGGCGCGCCCACATGCCCGGCCAGCCGGGCGCTGCGGCGGCCGCTACGGGATCTCGCGTCGATTCACGCAGGCAAAATCCGCTTCGCCACGATCAACGCCGAACACGCCGCGCTTCTGGCGGTGCAATTCGGCCTCTATATGACGCCAACGCTGATCGTCGTTCAGAATGGAGAGATCGCCACGCGCGTGGTGGGCTTCGTATCGCCCGAGCTACTGCGGCTGCTATGTGATCAGGCCGCCAGCGGCTTGCTGCCGTCCGAGCCCTTCTGGAGGCCGGTCGAAGCCACCTTTGAGGATGTGGTCATCGTACCGCTGCTGGATGCGTGGGGGTTCACCTATGTGCGGCAGGCGGCGTGCCCTTCGCCCGCGCGCGGTCGGATCGACTTCCTGGTCTACGACGATCCGGCCGCGCCGGCGCTGACGCTATTCGAGAACAAGCGCCAGATCTTGTCCGCTCAAGCACTGGCGCAGGCCGCAGCGCAGGCGCACGGCTATGCGCGAGCGCTGGGGCTGCCGTCATGCGTGGTATCGGCGCCGGCCGGGCTGTGGATCTATGCAAGCACTGCCGCATCGCCGGTGGCTGTGCGCCGAGTCACAAGCTTAGAACTTCAGCAGCACCCCGACGACGTACCGAGGATTCTGCGTCGGCTGCGCGCTGGGTAGCATGAGGTTGAGGTTCAGGGCCTTCCTTGCCGACGTCTTGGAGCGTTCCTGTATACCAGGGGTTTCCGGCCAGCACCAATCATGAGTGCATGATAGCGGGTGAAACTGACTACGTCGTCTCAGGGGACCCACATCTTTTGAACCTCTCGGGCTCATGTCCAGTAGCCGTGCAGCGGCTTGAGGTAGTTAACGAGGCCGCGCTGAATCTGGTCGAGCAGCTTCTGTTCCGCTACGCGCCTGAGGATCGTGCAGCCATAGGCCCACGAACTCCGGCTGCAATGTCGTTTCGACTACGCGCAGCATCTCGGCCGTTAGCTGCTCCAGGTCGGTCTCGTCACGGGCCGTTGCACCGAAGGCCGCCAGCACTTTGGCCGCGTCGTACTTGCGCCGGTAGAAGCGCCGGTCGATAAAGTTCAGGATGCGCCGTCGCAACGGGTTGAACAGTGCAGCGATCGCCAAGGTCGAGGCGACGATTGCCAGTTCCGAGCCGCTGGTATACGGCGCCACAAGCATGCGACTCAGCAGGATGCAACCGACGTAGACTAAGCCAAGCGTGAGCGTCAGCGTGGAGTAGACCAGTGTGCGCCGGATAATGATGTCGATGTCGAAGAGGTGGTGGCGCAGGATGGCGATGGCAATCGTGACGGGTATGGTAATCCCGGTCAGCCCCGCCGGCAGCTGCACGGCTAATGCCACCGGGTCGTCACTGGCCCAGCCGAGCCCTGTCGCTACCAGAGTCACAATCGTGACGAGGTATAACAGCCCGAAGATGCTGCTCGCAAAGGCGATCCATTTGATCTGTGTCTTCTCCACGACGGAGCCGTGCTTGTAACGCACAAACAGCGACGCCGTACACAACAATGCCAGCACACCAAGGACAACCTGCAACAGCTCCAAATACAGTGCGCGCACCCACTCGTCGGGGATAAAGCCGATCGGGTTAGCAACGCTCCAGGCCTCGCTGAATGCCCAGAGCTGCCGTCCAAAGCTGACGACAAGCAAATTCAGCATCAGCAAGCTGACGAGGGCAAGAACCAGCCCATTCCAGCGCCGAGAAGGCGGGTGGCCAGTCGGGAACAGCAGCAGAATCAGTAAGATGGGATAAACCGCCAGCACCGACGAGATTTGGTTGGCCCACACCGCGACAAGAAACAGCCAGGACGGCTCGGCCGGCGGCCTGGTTACGTTGCTCACCAAGGGCGTGATGAACGCATCAAGAACAATAGCAAGAGCTGGCGCGAGCATCAACCAGCCGATGGTGTTGTGCGGCTGGCGTGAGATCACCAGCGCGCCCAGCGCCGCAAACGCCAGCGGTATCAGCGGCCACGACGCGTGCGTCAGGATCGCGAGCAGGCTGCTTCGGGGCGTCGAGTTCAGCGCCTCGTTGGCAATCAGCCAGATCGTTGCAAGAGCGACCAATGCGCAGAAGCTCCAGGCGAATCGTTTCGCGAGCTTGTTGCCGATCATGGGTTGCTTGGTCATACCAGCCCTCAAAAGCGCAGCCGCTTCTGTTTCAGCATGTGTTCTCGTAAGCCCACTTTCCGGCTTGCACAGCCACAGCCTGACGAATTCCGGCTGCATCCTCTCGCCGACTACCCGCATCAGCTCATCTGATCGAAGCGGCGTGGGGTGTTGATCTGGGATAGCACTCGCATACGCACCAGGTCTCGGCTCATCCGCCGTGCACATATGGTAGCACGGAAGCGTCTGCTCATCGTTACGGAAAGCGTTACGAAGCCACAGTTTCTATGCTTCGCTTGGGAGATACGGGCCATATCGAACGTCAAGAAATGAGAACGAGACCATGTCCTGCAGCTGTGCCCACATTGCTATACTCCCTGCTAACACGCGCCTGTAGGAGGAGGGTATGATCGACTTTCCGATTGCCGACCTCTTTGATGATAGCCTGTGCCTCATCTGGCTGGAGCGCCATCTCCACCCGGCGGGATTTGTGTGCCCGCACTGTGGAAGTGCCAGCCGTCGGCTCTTTCGCCGCCAGGGCCACTATGACGCCTACCGCCGCGAGACAGGCGAAGAACGCTGCTGGGTGGTCGAGCACAGCTGCAACAGTTGTGAAGGGGCGGGC
>DATFXE010000784.1:0-6426 GCA_035258585.1 Roseiflexaceae bacterium
GCTTGGCGGCCACCGCGTCGGTCGCCTCCTGGGCCATGAGGCGGTAGGTGGTCCATTTACCGCCCACGATGCTGATCAGGCCCTTGATGCCGTCGCGCGTCTCGTGGTCGAGCAGCTTGTAGGTGCGCGAGATATCGCGATCATCGGTGACATCCTGATCCTTATACAGCGGGCGAACACCGGCCCAGGCGCGCAGCACGCGCGCGCGGCTGATGCCCGGCACCAGCTGCTCCCCCTCCTTGAGCATCAGCTCGACCTCCCAGGGTTCGATGCCGAACACATCCGGGTCGGGCACGCTCATGTCGGTGGTGCCGATCACGGCGACAGTGCGGATGGGCACGATGATATCGCCGTCGGCCGGCGGCTTGCAGCGGTTCACCACGGTGTTGATCATGCGATGGTTCATCGCAATCATGGTGCCTTTGCCGGGCACGACGGTGACCTTCACGCCGGCCATACCGGCGATCTTGCCGGCCCAGGCGCCGGCCGCGTTGACGACATAGCTGGCGTGGATATGCACATCCTCGCCGCTGCGCATATCTTCGCAAACCGCGCCGGCGACCTGGTCGTTCGTCACATCCAGCGCCTTGACGACATGATAGGTCAGCACCTGGGCGCCGTGCCGCCTGGCATCCTCGGCGTTGGAATGGGTGGCCAGGAACGAGTCGGCCGCGCCGTCACGCACCTCGAAGACGCGGCTGATGCGCGGGTTGAGCCGCGGCTCGCGCCGCAGCATCTCGCGCACCGAGATCTCATTCACCGGCACATGCGTGTCGTGGCAGCCCTGCACAAAGCGCTCGGCGTAGCTCTCGTCGTCGGCGGGCGTCACGACAAACAGGCCACCGGTGTCCTCCAGGCAGTGCGGCATGATCCGGCGCAGAATCTCGTTCTCCTCGGCGCACTCCGTAGCCGACTGGGGATCCTTGACGACATAGCGCCCGCCGCTGTGCAGCAGGCCGTGGTAGCGCCCGGTGGTGCCGTAGGTCAGGTCGCCCTTCTCGACCAGTATGGCGCCAATGCCGCGCAGCGCCAGATCGCGCAGCACGCCGACCCCGGTGGCGCCGCCGCCAATCACGAGCACATCTGTGGTGAGGCTTCGCATAGGCATTCTCTTTTCGAGAGTGGGGTGAGGGTGTGTGGGCGGGGCGCAGCCCCGCCCACACACCCTCACCCCACTCAGACTGCTGCTGTGTGGCATTTCTCTTATATGGGTGCGGATTGATGTGTTGGAATCGTGAAGCGCCTCTATTATACCAGCACTTGTAACTTTGTCGATGCGTAACCCCATTGCGATGCCCCACGCCCTATGCTATACTGCCCAATATGCTCTGAGATCACCATCACTACTCGCTTCGTACTGGAGACAACAATGCAACAACCACTCACCTCCGTGCAGCTGAGCGACGCTCCTCCGCCGCAACAGCCACAGCTGCCGCCGCGGCCGCGCAGCATCGAAGACACCGGCCTGTCGCTATCCTACATCTCCGACCTGATGTTGCGAGCCCTCTACCTGATCGGCGAGATGAGCGGACAGCATCTGGTCGACCTGCTGCACCTGCCCTACGACAATGTGATCGATCAGGGCATCGCCTATCTGCGCCGTGAGCAGATGTGCGAGATCAAGGGCAGCGGCGGGATCGGCGAGAAAGCCTACCGCTATCAGGCCACTTCCAAGGGCGTCGAGCGCGCTAAAGAGATCGGCGAGCGCACGCAGTACTTGGGGCCGGCGCCGGTGCCGCTGGAGGCATACTCGGAGGTCATGAAGGGCCAGACCACCCAAGGGCTGATCGTCAACGAGGATGCCATCCGCCAGGCCTTCGCGCACCTGGTGATCAACGACGCGCTGCTCCAGCAGCTCGGGCCGGCGATCAACTCCGGCCGCTCGATCTTTCTGTTCGGCCACGCCGGCAACGGCAAGACCAGCATCGCCGAGGCGGTGGCCGCGCTGATGTCGGACACGATCGCGATCCCGCACGCGGTGATCATCGACGGGCAGGTCATCCGCGTGTTCGACCCGATCCACCACCAGAGCGTGCCGGTGCCGCCCAGCCAGGAGTTCGCGTACGACCGGCGCTGGGTGCTCTCCAAGCGCCCGATCGTGATCGCCGGCGGCGAGCTGAACATGGACTCGCTCGATCTGGTGTACGACGAGTACAGCAAATACTACGAGGCTCCGCTGCAGATGAAGGCCAACGGCGGCCTGTTCCTGATCGACGACTTCGGCCGCCAGCAGATGCGCCCGCGCGAGCTGCTGAACCGCTGGATCGTGCCGCTCGAAAAGCGCCAGGATTTCCTGACGCTGCACACCGGCAAGAAGATCGAGGTGCCATTCGACCAGCTGATCATCTTTTCGACCAACATCGAGCCCAAGCAGCTGGTGGACGAGGCGTTCCTGCGGCGCATCCGCTACAAAGTCGAGGTGGGCAACCCAAGCCCGCCCGAGTACCGCGAGATCTTGCGCCGTATCTGTATGAATCGCAGCGTGCCCTACAGCGACGAGGGGCTGCGCTACCTGCTGGAGCACGAATACGCCAAGCGCAACATCGAGCTGCGCGCCTGCCACCCGCGCGACCTGATCGACCAGCTGATCGACATCGCGCGCTTCACCCGCACCCAGCCGACTATGTCGCGCGAGCTGCTGGCGGCGGCGTGCCGGTCGTACTTCGTCGAGGTGTGAGGCGGCGGGCGAAGGACCAGGACCAAAGACCAAGGACGAATGATTGGCAGGCGTCAATTATTCGTCCTTGATCGTTTCTTCCGTTTTCTTCTCGTTATCTTCTGGTTCTCTTCGCGTGCCTTCGCGACCCTTCGCGGGCAATTCCCGGCGCGCCCGCTGGCGAACACGGCCCTGGCTTGGTATACTCCCCGCATGCATGCTTCGTGGCCCTTCGTGTGACTTCGTGGATCGCTATGCTCCTGACCCCTGACATCCTGATCGCCGGCTACTGCCAGGGCTACTTCCCGATGGCCGGCGACGACGGCGGGATCGGCTGGTACGATTCCAACCCGCGCGCGATTATCCCGCTGGATGCCTTCCACGTTCCCCGGCGACTGGCGCGGCGTGTGCGCAACGGCGGCCTGAAGATCCGCGTCGACCACGATTTCCGCGCGGTCATGGCCGCCTGCGCCGAGCCGCGCGAGGGTCAAGAGGGCACATGGATCTCGCCTGAGATGATCGACGCGTACACCGCGCTGCATCGCCTCGGCTTCGCTCACAGCGTCGAGACATGGCGAGAAGGCCGGCTGGTGGGCGGGCTCTACGGCGTGGCCATCCGTGGGCTGTTCGCCGGCGAGAGCATGTTCAGCCGCGAAACCGACGCCAGCAAAGTCGCGCTGGTCCACCTGGTCGAGCGGCTGCGGCGCGGCGGCTTCACGCTGCTCGACTCGCAGTATATCGCCGTGCCGCATATGCTCCAGTTTGGCACGATCGAGATCCCGCGCGCGGAGTACAAGCGCCGGCTGCGTGAGGCGTTAGAGGTGGAGACGACATTCTAGTGGCGCTCCGCTTCGGCGTTCCATGAGGCATTCTTTTGTTGCGAGGCCTGCGGGGCGCTTCGCCCCGCACCCCCGATTAGGGGAACCCTGACCGGTTCCCCTAAAACCCCTCCGGCAAGGAATGCTATCTCCCTAGAGATGTGATCGGCTCATGCCCCTGGTATGCCCAAAGCCGGCATTTCAATACAAATTCCGTTAGAAAATGCTCTATCATCGCTGGTGAGCCTCTTGATTACCAAGAGGCATGCACGCAGAGCGCAACGAATGAGACGCGACTATTTTGGGGTGTGCGGGCGAAGCCCCGGTCGGGGGTTGTTAGGGGCGGCGACCCGCCCCTAACCGCTCGCCGCGTAGGCGAAATGCAGCCATTGGCTGAGAAATATCTTACTCTACCACCGGCATCTCGGTGCGGTTGCTCCTGCGCAGCGGAATCTCCGGCAGCCACAGCACGATCAGGATCAGCGCCGCTATGGCCAGCCAGATGGCGTAGAAATAGATGCTCGTGATGCTGGTCGCGAACGACTGCTTCACCGCCCCATTCAGGCGCTGGCCGAGCTCGCGCGCTTCCTGCCCGGCCTGCTGCTCCGCCGCGTCGAGTGTGGCGTTTACCTGTACCAGCGCCTGTGTATCGGCGGCCGCGCTGCCCTGCACCAGCTCCTTGACCGCCGGCAGCGTGTCGGGGCTGCTCAACAGCTGCGCGCGCGCCTGCGCATCGCCCTGGCCGAACGCGGCCTGGGCCAGCGCGCGCTGCCGCTCGATCGAGGCCGTCGCTGTCGCGGCGATCTGCGCGCCCAGGTCGAGTTGCTGCCCGCCACCCTCGGCCGCGCTGACGCTGTTGCGAAACTGCGCCGGGTCGAGCTGCGCCTGCGCCGCTGGGGGCAGCTGCTGGACGATCGGCGCCAGGTTCTGCTGGAGCTGGACGGTGAGCGTGGTCGCCAGCACCACCCCAAACACCGCGCCGCCCAACGCCTGCCCAAGCTGCTGGAAGAATTGGCGGCTGGCGGTGACTGCTCCGATCTGGTTGGCCATCACCGCATTTTGCATGGCTAGGTTGAGCAGCGGTAAGGATGGGCCAAGACCGACGCCAACCAGAAAGATCCGCCACGCGATGTCGTATGGGCTACTCGTCACGCCCACCCGCGACATCAGCACAAAGCCAGTGATCATGATCACGAAGCCGGCGATCATCAACGGCTTGTAGCGCCCAAAGCGCTGCACCAGCAGCGAGCTGATATTGCTGCTGATCACAAAGCCAGCCATCAGCGCGATCTGGGTTGTGCCGGCCGCGGTCGCGCTCAGGCCCAGCACGTTCTGCAAGAACAGCGAGAGGAACAGCACCGCGCCGAAGAATGCCGCGCCGTTGAGCACCGAAGCCGCGACGCCGATGGCGAATGTGCGGTTGCGGAACAGCTTGAGCGAGATGATCGGCGACGCCACACGCGACTCGACCAGCAGAAACAGCGCCGTGCCGATCAGCGCGACCGCGAACATGCCGATGATCAGCGGCGACGACCAGGCGTACACGCTTTTGTCGAGCGTGAGCCCGAGCATCAGCGGCACCACAGCGCAGATCAGCAGCACCGTCCCAAGCCAGTCGATCCGCGCCCGCAGCCCGCTGGCTAGCCGTGGCATCTTGGCGATCACAAAGGCCAGCGCGATCAGACCAAGCGGCACGTTCACATAGAACACCCAGTGCCAGCTGATCTTGTCGGTCAGCAGGCCGCCCAGGAACGGCCCGACCACGCTGGCAAGGCCGAACACGCCGCCGAAGATGCCCATATATTTGGCACGCTCGGCTGGGACGAACAGATCGGCCGGCGTGGCGAACGCGGTAGAGGTGATCGCCGCGGCGCCAATTCCCTGCACCACGCGAAAGACGATCAGCTCAATCATGCCGCCGGCGATGCCACACAGCATCGAGCCGAGCAGAAAGATGCCGATGCCCCAGAGCAGAATCGGCTTGCGCCCGTAGATATCGGAAAGCTTGCCATAGATCGGCACCATCGCGGTACTGGCCAGCAGGTAGCCGGTGGAGATCCAGCTCACCAGATCGATGCCGTTGAAGTCGCGCACAATCGCGGGCAGCGCTGTCGCGACGATGGTCTGGTCGAGCGCGGCCAGAAACAGACTGAGCAGCACGCCGGCCAAGATGATCAGCTTGGTCTCATGCGGCAGTGTCGCGGCATAGTCGATCCGCTCTCCTTCCGAAAATGTTGCCGGTACTGTCGTTGCCATTACTCTTCTTTCTTAAAATTCGCGAGATTGCCGTGAATATGCTCGAGGATGCGCAGCAGTTGGGCCTTATCTTCCGCGCTCAGGCCCGTCAACAGCTGCTCCTCGAATGCGGCCTTCACCTGGCGCGCCTCGCAGATCTTCGCGTTTCCAGCCGGGGCGAGCGCGACCAGCGTGTACCGGTTGTCGTGCGGGTCGACCCGCCGGGTGATGAAGCCATCGGCTTCCATCTGCTTGACGATTCGTGTGATCACCGGGCCTTCCACACCGACGTGGCGTTGCAGCTCGGTCTGGCTGATCTCGCCGCCGGCATACAGCGCGTGCAGCAGCGCCATACGCGATGGGCTCAGGCCAGTGGCCTGCTCGTATGCCCGGACCAGGTGGCGGTAGAGATGCACCAGCAGTATGGTGAATTGCGCTGTTGGTGGCGCATCGGTTTCCATCCCAATTCCCCTCGATGTTAGGATTTACGCAGTTGGGAGGTTTGGGGGCAAAGCCCTCCAAAGAACTCCTCTTTCCGCCCACCCGTTGCGGCTTTGCCGCCACGGGTGGGCGGAAAGAGGAGTTCTCGGGGCCGCAGGCCCCGCACCCCCGCTAAAACGCCAACTGCATAAGTCCTAGTGGCTTGCCACAGTGTTTCTGCTGGGTGGGGGTGCAGGGGGCGGCCGGGTGCCCTCTGGGCGTCGCCCCCTGCACCCC
>DATFXE010000785.1:0-7966 GCA_035258585.1 Roseiflexaceae bacterium
CTCCCCAACTGTAAAGCTGATCGCTGCCAGGCGAAACCTTGTCTTACGCGGTGACCCAAATATGGTGATTCGCAGAGGTGCTTCGAGGGAGGCCCAAGATGAGAAGCCATATCATCCGACTAATGATCGGGCTTTGGGCCGCGCTGCTGCCGAGCTTGCCATTAGCGACCCCATCCGCCAAAGTCGGCGCCGTGCCCTACAACGGGCATACATCTGCCTCCAGCGTGTCCGATGTCGCCGCAGTTACTCGCGCATCAACCCTGGATAACGTGGCGAGCCTTGAGGGCAGCGTCGCCGCCGTGGGTATCAGCGGCACATTCGCGTATGTCGGGGCAGGGAGCAGCTTGGTTACCCTCGATATCGGCAACCCCGCGCAACCAAATCGGCTGGCGCGCCTGACGCTAGGTGGCGGAGACATTACCAATCTCCAGGCTGCGGGCGATCGAGCGTATCTCACCTACGCTGACGGTGCGCTGCGGATCGTGGATATCCACGATCCGCGGCGGCCCACACTGCTGAGCACGCATAATCTCGATCTGGTTCACATACAGGTGATAGGGAACCTGGCGTATGCCATCGTTCAAGGCGGTAGTTTACAAATATATGATGTCAGCAACCCGCTCGATCTGAGCCTACGCGGCAGCTATGCCCCGACCTCCGGTTTCTACGCGTTAGATATGCACGTCGTCGGTGGCCTGGCCTACGTAGCCAGCTACGACTCGGGCTTCCAGATCATCGATCTGCGCGATCCCGGCCATCCGCGCCTGCTCGGCCGATTTTTCGATCAGTATTTCACAGGCGTGTCTGTAAATGTCAGCCGCGCCTACCTGATTCGGCAGGCCAATAACGGATCGACCTACCTGGATGTCATCGACATTAGCCAGTCATCGAGGCCCAAGCGGCTCGGAAGCCTGCAAACGAAAGCGCTGCGCGACCTTCAGGCAGCTGGCAGCCTGGTCTACGCTGTTGGCGACGATGGGCTGCACATGATCGATGTAGGCCAGCCGGCGGCACCGCGCGAGATAAGCGCATATCCGATCGATATCTATCGCGCTCCCTATGTTGCCCGATCGGCCATTGCGGTCGAGGGTAACCTGGCCTATCTGGCGGCGGGCGAAAACGGCCTCCTGATCATCGACGCGACTAACCCGGCCGGACTTACATTGCGCGGCAAATATGTCACGATTGGCTTTGCCGCCGACGTGCAGGTTGTGGGCAACCTCGCCTACGTCGCCGCGGGCAGCCACCTGCGGATCCTCGATGTGAGCGACCCATCTCACCCGATCCAGCGCGGCAGCTATTTCCTGCATTCCCAATACGCCCCCGGCATTCTGCTGCCCGTCGGCGTCGGCGGCATTCAAGTACGTGGCAACCTGGCGTATGTTTTCTCCAATTTTGTCCCGACATCGTGTTGCCAGGTTGGGGTGATGGCAATGCTGGATATCAGCGAACCGGCGAACCCGATCTTGAGGGGAAGCATTAGTGATACAGGATACAACGACATTCAAGTGGTGGGGCAGCGCGCTTATCTCACTGGAAGATTCCGGCTCAACCCCGCCCCAGTGCTCGCGATCATCGATGTGAGCAACCCCGCCAGCCCGACTGAGCTGGGTAGATACGGCGGCCACTATGACGACCAGAACCCTGAAGATCGCAACGGCGCGGCGGCCGTCGATATTGCGGGATCGTTGGCGTACGTGGCCGATGACAGCGCCGGCCTGAAGATTATCGACGTAAGTAACCCCGTCAGCCCGACGCTGCGGAGCGTACTCGATACAGCTGGCAGCGCGAATGACATCCAGGTCGCCGGCGATTTGGCCTATATCGCGGACGGCGAGCGCGGGCTCCTGATCGTCGATATAAGCAACCCGGCCAGCCCGATCGTGCGCGGCAGCTTGCAGACGGCGGACAGCGCCATGGGCGTGCGGTTGGCGGGCAGCCTGGCCTATATCGCGGCCGGCACGAGCGGCATTCAAATCGTCGATGTAAGCGACCCCGCGCGGCCGATCCCGCGCGGCCGCTACGACACGCCGGGTTATGCCAGGCACGTCGACGTAGCCGGCGACCTGATCTACGTCGCCGACCAGGACGAGGGACTCCAGATCCTGAAGCTTTTGCCACTCCCGAGCGTATCCGCCACGATACCGACGGGCGGCGGCACGCTGATCTCTCCAACCGATGCCACCACCTACGCCTTCGCAGCGGGCACGTTCCCCAGCACGGTCGTCGTGACGCACACCATCCGCTTCGCCGATAGTATGCCGCCGACCGGCAGCCTGGCTGGCGGCCATACCTTCGACGTGGTGGCGCGAGATAGCCTCACTGGCCAGCCAGTGCAGCCAACCAAGCCCTATAGCATCACGATCCAGTACGGCGACACCGAGCGCGGCCCCGCGATCGAGTCGACGCTGGCACTGTATTTTTGGGAGGGCAGCACCTGGATAAAGGAGCCTAGCAGTGCGGTCGATCTCGCCGCGCACACCCTCACCGCTACACCCAGCCACTTCTCGATCTGGGCGCTCCTTGGCGAGACTCGGCGCGCATTCATGCCCCTGGCAAAGCACTAAACACTCCAACTGTAACGAAATCGTATGCAATCTGTTCACGACTGACACCACCCCGATCCTGTATGATAGCCTTCAAACAGCGCATCGCGCCGGCACGATACCGGCAAGAGCGCGCCACGAGGCACTAGCCGCACATGAACAGGCTAAAGCCTCGCGTTGTCTCGCTGGCTCGAATGTCGGCTCGCTCGCTCGTGTATCCGCCATCATCAATGCCTGAACGACGGGGCCGGCCACCATATGCGCTGGATCTCAATCGCGCTGCTCGCGCCCGCCTTATGGGCGTTGGGAAATCACATCGACAAGTATCTGCTGGGCCGGCGGCTCGATCAGCGCGGCGTTGGCTCCTTGATGCTCTTCTCGGCCCTGATTGGCCTGCCGATCCTACCGCTGATCCTGCTGTTTCGCCCGGGTGTATTTCTGCTCTCGTTCCTGGATGCGGCGATCCTGATGCTCAACGGCATGCTATATGTGCTAGGACTGCTGCCGTATTTCTATGCGCTGCAAAAGGATGAAGCGTCGGTCGTCGTCCCGCTGTTCCAGACCAGCGCAGTCTTCAGCTATATACTGGGGCTGCTGGTTCTCGATGAACAGCTGACTGGCTGGCAGATCGGCGCCGCGCTGCTGATCGTGGTCGGCTCGATCCTGATCACGCTGGAGATCGAGCAGCGGCGCTCGAAGTTCAAAGCCAAGGTCTTCGCACTCATGCTGCTGGCATCGCTGCTCAACGCGCTCAACTGGCTGCTGTTCAAGGTTGTGGCCGTTCGCGAAGATTTCTGGATCTCAAGCTTCTGGGAATACGCCGGCTTCGCGCTGGCCGGCCTCCTGATGCTGCTATTCATCAAATCGTATCGCCATGAGTTCATGGCGGTGCTGCGGCAGAGCAAGCTGAACGTGCTCGGGCTGGTGGCAATCAATGAAACCCTGAGCCTGGCCGCGAAGACCGCCACGAATCTCGCGTCGTTGTTGGCGCCGCTCGCACTAATCTCGACGCTGCATGGCCTTCAGCCGCTATTCGTGTTCATTTACGGCGCGCTCTTCACACTCTACCTGCCACGCTACGGCCGTGAGCGGCTCGGCGCCGCCATCGTCTTTCAGAAGATAGCGGCAATCGCGCTCATGATCATCGGCACGTCGCTGCTATCATGGTCGTAATCGCAGGCCGCGGCCCAATTTAGGCCCATGCATGCCACAACATCCGTGAGAAATCCACGGTACACAATGTAGTAGTCACAATATGCGGGCTGCCTTGAGCCTATGCAGACACCACGTATGAGAGGACAAAACAGTGCGAATTGGCGTAACATATGAACGCAAAGCAGATTACGCGTTCGCGGCCGGCGATCCGCGCGATCTCGATTCAGAGCTGCTGTCGGCGAAGGAAGAGCAGGAATTGCTCGACGGGCTGCGCGACGCCAGCCATGAGGTCATCCCGATCGGCGACGCTCGGCGTCTGCTCGACCGGATCGCATACTGGCGCGATTGCTGCGATCTAATCTTCAACCGCTCGGTCGGGTATCGCGGCGTCGAGCGAAAGTGCATTGTTCCGGCCATCCTCGAGGCCGCCGGAATCCCCTACCTCGGCTCGACACCCTACATCTTGTCGCTGACACGCAACAAGTATCATACCAAGCGACTGATCCAGGATGCCGGGATCCCGACACCGCCGGCCGCACTGCTGTTCGGCGGCCTGGATGAACGGCTTGAATCGGTAAGCTACCCAGCGATCGTCAAGCCAGTCGCGGAAAGCTCCAGCATCGGTATCGAGAGCGGTGCATCGGTCGTCACCAACCCGCAGGCGGCACGGGCGCGCGCCGAGGTCTTGTACGCCCGCTATGGCCAGCCCGTGCTGGTCGAAAGCTTCGTGGATGGAATCGAGGTCGAGGCGCCGATCCTGGTCGATCCACTGCCGCGCGTGCTGGGGCTGGCGGCGATCGCGATCGATGGCCGGCTGCCGGAAGCGACACACTACCTGGCCTCCGACTCGGTCTATGACGATAACTACGGCTTTCTCGACCTGCCGGCGTATATCGATTACGATCGCCTGGCCCACGCCGCGGTGGATTGCGCGCGCACGCTGGGCATTCGTGATTACGGTCGCCTGGATTTTCGCGTGGCCGCCGACGGTACCCCCTGGTTCATCGAGGCCAGCACCCACCCGCATATCCAGCGTCATTCCAGCTTCTTCGTGGCCGCACAGCGTCAGGGGATGGCCTACCATCAGCTACTCGACACGCTGGTTCAGGTGGCGGCACGGCGCTGCCGTATCGCCGATGTCGTCTATAACTGATCGCAGGCCAGCTTGGAATACAGCATACAATCAGCTCGCCAACATTGCAGCGTATGATAGCTGAACCACTACAACCCGAGACGAGACACGAGCCCTCGCAGATCGCGCCGAGGCCGGCGCGGCCCGCGGCGAACACAGCGCGCCGCTTTGTCGCGCTGCGCACTAAAACCCTGGTGCTGCTCGTGTTAACGATGATTGGGCTGCTCATCGCGCTGTTTGTTCCGCTGCGCTTGATTGTGCTCGGCAGCTTCCTCGATCTGGAGGCGCAGACAACCCGCACCGATGTGGAGCGAGCGCGCAACGCGCTGCAAACGGCCATCGGCAAGCTCGACGACTCGGCCAGCGGCTACGCAACTTGGGACGATACCTACGCCTTTGTGCAGGATCACGACACTCACTACCTCGAAGACAATCTCGCCGATCCATCTTTTCCCGCCGAAGATATCAATCTGGTCGTAATCGTAAACAACGACGGCCAGGTGATCGGCGCCAAGGCCTATGATCTCGCAGTGCAGCGTGTCGTACCAGTCCCGTCATTCTTCCTCCAGCCCAGCGATCAGCTGAACAAGCTGTTCAAACACAACACCCTCGACAGCTCGACCACCGGCTTTGTCCTGCTACCTGAAGGCCCGATGCTGGTGGCGTCGCGGCCGATTCTGACGAGCGACAAGCAGGGGCCGATCCGCGGCGCGCTGCTGATGGGGCGTTATCTCGACACCACGCTGATCGACCGGCTCTCGGAAACAACACACCTCAGGCTGGCCTTCTACCGGCCGGATGCCCCAGAGCGCCCCGCCGAGACGCTCGGCCTGCAGACGATCGGCGCAACCACGACCCAGCCGCTGAGCGAAAGCAGTATCGCCGGCATGACGCTGCTGCCGGATCTCGCAGGACAACCCGGCCTGATCCTGCGCGTCGAGACGCCGCGCAACATCTATGCGCAGGGCGTAACAACTATCACCTACTTTACGATCGCCCTGATCGCCGTCGCCTCGGCAAGCTTGATCGTCAGCCTGCTCGGCTTGGAACGCATGGTGTTGGCGCGGGTGGCCCGGCTGGACGCCCGCGCGCACGCGATCGGTGAGATCGGGGATATGTCGTTGCGCATGGAAGCGATCGGCAACGATGAGCTGGCGCGACTATCCCTGTCGATCAACGGTATGCTCGCCGCGCTCCAACACGCCCAGATCACCCGCGAGCAGGCCGAGGAGGCGCGCGCACAAACGCAGGAAGAGCTGCTGCGTGCGCGCGAGCAGTTCAGTCAGATGCTAGTCCATGACCTCAAGAGCCCACTCACCGGAACCAAGGGATACCTCGACCTGCTGAAGCGCACCAATCTCGACGACGATCAGCGCGAGCTAGTAGCGGGTATCAACCGCGGCACATCCAACACGCTGGCGCTGGTGACACAAATTCTTGACATCGCACGGCTCACTGAGGGACGGCTGGAGCTACGCCGTGAGGAAGTCGCGATCGAAGCGCTACTTGAGACCTGCGTGCGCGAACTGCGGCCCTGGGCCGACATGGAGCAGAAGGCGATCGTCGTCAGCGTGCCTGCGCCATGTCCTCCACTCTTGGCGGACCAGAGCCTGCTGCAGCGCGTGCTGATAAACCTGGTCTCGAACGCCATCAAACATACTCCCCCCTCCACCGCTATTACCCTCAGCGCCGAGCTATCCGGCATGAACATGCAGCTCCTCGTTCATGATACCGGGTCAGGTATTCCCGCCGAGATCGAACAGCAGCTGTTCCAGCGCTTTGCCGCCACGGCCGACAGCGGGCAAGGGCAGACCAACACTGGCCTTGGGCTGGCCTTCTGCAAGCTAGCGGTCGAGGCCCACGGCGGCATCATCGCCGTTCACAGCGCGCCCGCCCAAGGGACTCGATTTACCATCCCCCTGCCACTCCAGTAATTTATAATATTTCTCTAACTTGCCTAAATCCACATCATTCGCTATCATTCGCAGTGTCACAGAACGACTGCTAATGGGAGGATGTGTCTATGACCACCGAGGCAGAAGCAAGACCCGCGGAACCAACTCCGGTGCCGTTTCGGGCTGAAGTCAAGCAGCTGCTGAATATTCTGGCCCACTCGCTGTATACCGATCGCGAGATCTTCCTGCGCGAGCTGATCTCCAACGCTTCCGACGCGCTCTACCGAGCCCAATTCGAGATGGTAACCAACCACGACGTGCTCGACTCGGCCGCCGAGCTGGCCATCCATGTGGATGGCGACGATAGCGCCGGGACCGTCACAATCACTGACAGCGGCATTGGCATGACCCGCGAGGAGCTGATCGAGAATCTCGGCACGATCGCACAATCCGGTGCGCGCGCGATCATGGAGCGGCTGGAGGCTGGCCAGCGCAGCGACATCATCGGCCAGTTCGGCGTCGGTTTCTACTCGGCCTTCGTGGTGGCCGACGAGGTGACCGTGATCTCGCGTTCCTACCGGCCCGATGCCGAAGCGGCGCAATGGCGATCCAGCGGCGGCGACAGCTTTACGATCGAGCCGGCCGAGAAGGCCGAGCGCGGCACCACCATCATCCTCAAGCTCAAGGAGGACGCGGCCGAGTTCGCCAAGGACTGGAAGCTGAAGCAAGTGATCAAGCGCCACTCCGACTTCGTGGCCTGGCCGATCTACGTCGGCACGGAGCGCGCCAACCAGCAGACCGCGCTGTGGCGCCAGGCGCCGCGCAATGTCGAGGCCAAACAGTACGATGAGTTCTACCGCCAGCTCACGTTCGACTTCGCCGAGCCGCTGATTCACATGCACCTCTCGACCGACGCGCCCATCGATCTGCACTCCATCCTGTTTGTGCCGGCCAAGCGCGAGCGCGGGATCATCGAGCGGCGCACTGAGGGCAAGATCAAGCTCTACTCGCGCAAGGTGCTGATCCAGGAGGAGGCCAAGGATCTGCTGCCCAGCTACTTCCGCTTCGTCGAGGGCGTGGTGGACAGCGAGGATCTGCCGCTGAACGTCTCGCGCGAGATGGTCCAGAGCAGCGGCGGGATCATCGGCCGGCTCAAGAAGACGCTGACCGGCCGGATGACCAAAGAGCTGGCCGACCTGGCCGAAAAGGACGCCGAGAAGTATAAAAGCTTCTGGGAA
>DATFXE010000786.1:0-2047 GCA_035258585.1 Roseiflexaceae bacterium
CCCGGACAGGCCTGGGACGCGCCGCTGCGCGCGCTGTGGCGCGAGCGCGGCGCGCGGCTGGCGCTGCTGGCGGCAGGCATCTGGGGCCTGACGCCGCTGCTGGAGAAGCTAGCCATCGCCCACACGGCGCCGATCAACCCACCGCTCGTTCCACTGGCCTCGACGATCGGTGTCTCACTGCTGCTCTTTCCGCTGGTCGTGCGACGGCCGCGGCGGCTGCTGACCCAGGCGCGCCGTGCCGGGCGGGGGCTGCTGCTGGTCGGTCTGATCAGCGGCAGTGCGCCAGTGCTCGGCTTCACCGCGCTACGCTTGGGGATTGCGGGGTACGTGACCGCGCTGTTCACGCTGCGCATTGTGTTTGTCATGCTGTGGAGCGGGCTGCTCCTCGGGGAACGGCCCTCGCGCTGGCGCTGGGCTGGGGTCGGGCTCCTGGCGCTTGGTGCGCTCTTGATTGCGCAGTGACCCCAGAGCACCGAACCGCTTTTGCCACCACGCTCAGCGTTGTGGAAATCGGCAAAGCGTGGTGGTGATTGGAGCTCAGGCATTGGGCGACACTACGCGAATCGCTGTTGTCTCCTATTGAAAACGTGATCGTAACTGGGCCGAACCTTCACCCATCGCCCTCACCAGGCAGCCAGCGCTGCCGCTGCTGCATCCCAGGAAAAGCTCTCGGACGCGATGTGCCAGCTCGCCATCAAGCCGTGAATGGTCGCCCGCACCATGGTCGCATGGAGCGCCGCGTCGAAGTCCGGCGGCCACTCGCCCGCTGCCACCCCGTCTTGGATCAGGGCGGTGAGCTGCGTCTGTCCCTGCGCCTGTTCAGCCGCAACCCGCTCAGCGATGGCCGGCACATAGGCCGCCAGCGTCCACCCCTCCATCAACACACGACATGTCGCCGCCTCAGCCTGAACATGCTGCCCGGTGACCTCCACGATCGTTCGCAACACCCGCCGCACAGACGCCTGCTCCGATGGGGTGAGCCTCGCCAGCGCCGCCATAATCTCCTCGCGCAAGGCACAGCCCCATGTGTCATAAAGAGCCAGGAAGATTGCTTCTTTGCTCGGAAAGTAGACGTAGGCTGCGCCCTTGGCGATGCCGGCCTCAGCGGCGATCTCCTCCATCGTGGTCCCGTAATAGCCCTGGCGGGCAAAACACGCCACCGCTGCGCGCAGGATACGCGCCTCGCGGGCAACGCGGGTCGTCTCCAGTAACTTGGGCATCGTCACCGCTCCTCACGGCTGCACCGGTAGCCAGATCGCTTGATGGTCTGTGGCGCCGTCACGCCGCCGGGTGCGCACCCTGTGCCAGGAACAGCGACCAGAAATCCCCGGCGTTGCGCTCCAATTCTTCGTGCGTGCCGATTTCGGCGATGTGGCCGTCGACCAAGACCACAATCGTGTCGGCTTTGCGAATCGTGTCATAGCGATGGGTGGTGAACACAATCAGCTTCTCGTGGGCCATCGTCCGCAATAACTCGAAGATCTGGCGTTCGCCGATCGGGTCTAGACTGGCGCTGGGTTCATCCAGGATGATCAATGGCGAGTCGTGATAGAGCAGGCGCGCCAGCGCCAGCCGCTGCCATTGGCCACCCGATAGATCCGTGGCGCCGCCGAACCCGGCGCCAACTATCGTGTCGATGCCATCGGGCAAGGCTTGAACCACGTCCCACAAGCCGGCCTGTCGCAGCGCCGCGGCGATCCGTTCCTCATCGCCTGCCGTCCGCTCGAACTGCATCGTCACATTGTGCCGGATGCTGAAATGGAAATGGGCCGGGTCCTGGAACAGCACCGCCTTGGCATAGGTGTCCAGAGGTTGGATAGTTCCGGCAGGTCCGATGGCAGCAATAGCTCCGGCCGTCGGCGTGATGAGCCCGGCCAGGAGCTTCACCAATGTGCTCTTCCCCACTCCATTGGTGCCCACGATCGCGATGAGCCCAGGTCTGAAGATACACGAAATGTCCGTGAGTGCCGTCGTGCCCGTTTAGGGATAGGTGAAAGAAACATCCGTCAGGTGAATAGCCGCCAGCCCTGCTCGTGTCAGGGTCGCA
>DATFXE010000787.1:0-18223 GCA_035258585.1 Roseiflexaceae bacterium
TGAGAGCGGCATTTTGCGTATCCCGCCCAATGGGCCAGCGCCCGGCAGCACATTGCCGGTTGGCACCGTGCTGGGCTACCTGGTGCAGCCAGGCGAGCCCGCACCCTTTGAGACCAGCGGCCGGGAGCCAGAATCGCCGGGAGATAACCTAATCACACCGGGCGTTGCCAGCACAGTGCCAAGCGCCGAGCCGGGGCCAGGGGCCGGCAGCCGGGAGCGGCACGCTGGGAACGAGGAACTGGCAGCCGAAAATGGACAACGCAAGCCCAGGATCAGCCCGCGCGCGCGCCGGGTCGCCGCAGAGTTGGGCATCGATTGGTCGCTCGCAAGCGGCAGTGGCCGGACCCGGCGAATCGTGGAGCGTGACATCCGCGCGCTGGCGCTCGCACGGCCGGCAGGGGTTGAGGTGCGTGCCAGCCCGCTCGCGCGCCGGATGGCGCAAGAGCTTGGGGTTGACCTGGCGCAACTAGCCGCCAACCAGTCAGGTCGCAAGATCGAGCGCGCCGACGTTGAGCAGGCTGCGCGCGCCTCGGCGCCAGCAGCCACCAGCCGCGCATCCATCCCCTGGCAGGCACCGGGTATGAGCGGCGTGCGAAAGATCACCGCCGCGCGCATGACCGAAAGCGCGCGCACCGCTGCGGCAGTGACGCTCACCACCGAGGCCGATGCCACCGAGTTGGCTCGGCTGCGCGCGAACATCGCCGCCGATCTGGAAGGCAGCGATCTGACAATACCGTCCTATAACGATCTGCTGACCCGGCTCGTAGCGTTGGCACTGCTAGAGCACCCGGCGTTGAATGCCACGCTGACCGAGGACGCGATCGTTCAGCACTCAGCCGTTCATATCGGTATCGCGGTCGACGGCGAACGCGGGCTGCTCGTGCCCGTCGTACACGACGCACACAGCAAATCGGTGCAGCAGATCGCGGCTGAGTCGGCCCGCTTGATTGCTAAGGCGCGTTCCGGCAAAGTCGCGGCCGGCGACCTGCAAGGCGGTACTTTTACTATCTCGAACCTGGGGATGTATGATATCGACGCCTTCACGCCGATCATCAACCTGCCGGAATGTGCGATTCTCGGCGTCGGCCGGATCGTCGCTCGGCCGGTCGTCGTCGACGAGCAGGCGGAGACGATCGCGGTGCGCAAGATGATGGTGCTGAGCCTAACGTTTGATCATCGGCTCGTTGATGGGGCGCCAGCAGCCCGTTTTCTCCAACGCGTTAAGCAGCTTATCGAACATCCATATGCGTGGCTAACACGATAGGGGTATTGCTCCGATTTCTGGCGTTAATTCTTAACCATAATTGTTTCGGTGATGACTAGTCGTGAGTCAGCGGATGTACGTGCTGACGAACAAGACCGACGCCTTCTATTCCGCGCACAACCCAGAGATTCGTGGGACGACCCTCTACCTGAGCTGGTACTCCGGTGGTTTGCGGATCGTCACATCTCGCAGCCGTCGGCACCGCTGAGTGTGCCATGTGAAAGTTTACCCTGACCTTACCGAAAAGTTGCAAATGCAAATTTCCGGTAATGCCCCCGACTCGCTCCAGGTGCTCAACCTGTGGAAGTTCGCCAAGCCCGAAGCCCTACCAGGGGGCATCCTTGTGTCCGCTGCGCGAAGTAACGCTGCACATATTGTAGCAGATCGTCGCAGAGGTCGGGCTTAGCGACAATGGGCGAACTCTCGTAACCAAACCACCTTCATCGTTGTTATGATCAACGACCAGGCAGGTCTGACACTGCGTGCAAAGCAGGCAGGTGATCATAGGTATGTCCTGTGACTGACGCTGAGCTAGTCGCCGGTTTGAAAGCGAACGACGATGCGGCCTACCGTGAGGTAGTTGCCCGCTTCGGCGATCCCTTGTATGGCTACCTCTATAGTATCACCGGCGATCATCACCTGAGCGAAGATATCCTCAGCGAGACCTATCTGCGCATGGTCGAGAAGATCGATACCTATACATTTTACGGGGCTCCTTTCAAAGCCTGGCTCTACCGCATCGCGCATAATCTGGCGATCAATGCAGTAAAACGGACGCAGCGCCTCGTTGGCGCCCAAGCGCTTGAAACTGCCGCGCCGCCCAGTGACGATCCTGCCATCACCATCGCGGCGCGGCTGGAGGCCGACGAGCTGCGCGCCGCTTTGGGCGAGCTGACCGAGGAGCAGCAGCAAGTCGTGATGCTGCGCTTTGTCGCTGAACAGAGCACCGCAGAGGTTGCGCAGGCTTTGGAGAAAACCGAAAACGCGGTCAAACAGTTACAGTTCCGAGCCTTGCGTTCGCTCGGACGTTTGTTGGAACGACGGGGTTGAGGATGGACGAAATGCTTGCGGACATCCTACAGACTTGCCTGGTGCGGATTGATGCTGGCGCATCGGTCAATGATTGCCTGGCCGCCTACCCGCAGCAGCATAGTGCGCTGGAGGCGCCGCTCAAGGCGGCGGCGCAGATTCGCGCTCTGCCGCGCCCAGCGCTGCCAGTCGCCACCCGTTCCGCGCTCGAAACGCGGATGCTTGCGCTGGCGGCAGCGCGCCGCGCCGCTGCGTCGCCAGCTTTCTCCTCGAATGGACATGTGCGGTTGCCCGTGCCTAATCGCGCCTTGGGGCCGGCTGCGATGCTGGCCGGTCTCTTACGAGCGCTGGGCTACCGCGGCCCGCTGGCGCTGCCCTGGCTGCGCCTGGCGTCCGCAGCAATCGCACTCGTGCTCGCGCTGGCGCTGGGCACAGGAGCGCTGGCGGCAGCGCGCGCGATCGTCCGGGCAATCCAGGGGCCATCCAGGACACCGACGGTCACCCTACCGGCCACAACACCATTCACGCTTGATGGTCCGATCGAGCAGATCACGCGTGAGCGCTGGGTTGTCAATGGCATCACGGTCGTGCTTGATGCCCAGACGACGATTAAGGACACACCACGTATTGGGGCTATCGCCCATGTGGGTGGCGAGCTCCACGCAGACGCGACACTCCTTGCGCGTAGTATCATTGTCGAAGCGCCGCAACTGCCATCAACCAGTGCGCCAATTCCACCGCTTCCATCTGCGCCAAATATCGCTCCCACGACGATACCTGTGCCACCACTGGACGTTGAGCCTGATGAATCTGATGAATCTGACGAATCGGGCAAGCCGGGCAAGCCCGATAAGCCGGGCAAGCCGGGCAAAGGTAAGGGTAGGGATTAGGAGGGCAGCCGCAGCCTCCTTCCGTGCCCACTCCAATTTCGTTCATATTCCGTTAAGATTTAGAACTTGGTGTGGTTGAAATTGCATGTTACGCTCTGCCCGTCCCCACTGTCTCACCATGCTGGGGCCAGTTGGATCGCTAAGCCTTGCCGGGGCCGAGAATGATCATCCGCTCTCTATGCAGTACCATCGTACTATTCCTCTGTCGGTATCCCGCCCATAACGCCTGACCGGCTTCATTGTTATTGGCATGGTGACGTCATTCCGTCCATCGTTGTAGCAAGAGGAGAAAGCGCATGCATCGCACCCCATCCCAGTTCGCACGGATGACATCTCTTCTAGTTGGAGTCTCGCTGCTCTTCAGCGTGCTCCTGGCTGGCCCAGCGCCCGCCGCCCTGGCCGATGGTCCCGAGATAGGCTTGTTTCGCGCCGAATTCGACTCGCTGCCGCTTGGCCCCGTCAGTGGCTCACTGACGGTGGAGAAAGGCGCGGTTGTCCCGCTGGAGGGCAGCGTGGCTATCGCCAGCGGCACGACCGGGCGCGCGCTCGAGCTTGACGGCAGCGCTGGCCAATCCACCGCGGTTATGCAGTGGAGCAACTATCCCGGCGCGATACCCGTCAACTCGCAAGGCACCCTGACGGTGCGGATCACCGGCAACTTCACGACCAGCATCAGCAATACGGTCGGTGCACAGCTGAGCCTACTGACCGGCGCCGATACCTTCGAGCTGTTCAGCTTCGGCCCAGATGCTGCGCTGACACGGAATGGTAGCCCGATCGGCCTGAGCTACGCCGTCAGCACGACCGTCAGCCTGGACGCGCGCCTGATCCTCAAGAAAGCCGCCGGCAGCACCGCCCAGATCGTGCTGAAAACCGCCAGTGGCACAAAGACGGTGTCGTTGCCACTGCCGAGCACCTTCAACGTCACGACGCTCAACCAGCTCCAGTTCCGGGCGCCTTCCGGCGGCGGAAGCGCGACCGCCGATCACCTGATTGTCACCTTCAAAAAGGGCGAAGATCGGGTGAAGCGGCCGGCGGTGATCGTGATCCGTGACAGCGACGTCGAGCAAGAGATCGAGCGCGTCGATGGCATGTTGTTCGTGAATATCAAGATCACGATTCTTAACACCGGCGGCCGCTCGGATGGCACGTTCCTGGTGCTAAACCTGGCCGAATTCGCCGACAATTTCGACCTGGACGACGTTGGTTTCCTGGAGGGGGTCGGGTTTGTGAAAGAGCGGACGGCGACCCAATTGGTGATCGGGCTGGGCCAGAACAATACGATTCTGAGCGGCGAGCGGATCAAAGTCAAGATCAAGTTCAAGGCCAAGAAGAGCGAGCTCGATATCAAAATCACCGCGCGCTTCACGCTCAACTTCGACGGCCGCAGCCTGGCGTTCCAGCCGGTGGTTGCGACCATGCCGATCAGCGGCACCACGCCGATCAGCGGCACCACACCGATCAGCGGCACCACGCCGGTCAGCGGAACGACTGTGGTGATCATCGAGCGCCTGCCGCTGACCGCAATCGATGTGCGGCTGGCCGGGTTCTGGCGCAGCCGCGGCGGGCTGGATATCTTCGGCCTGCCGCTGACGCAGCCGCTCATTCAGCCGAACGGCATTATCATCCAGTACTTCGAGCGTGCGCGGCTGGAATTCCACCCGGATCTGGCCGGCACGCGCTACGCCGTGCTGATTGGGCTGCTGGGCGTCGAGCTAGGCCATAGTACGCCGATGACCACCACGGCCCCAACCAGCACCGCCGAGCTGGTCTGGTACTTCCCGGCAACCAAGCACCTGATTGGAAAGCAGTTCCGCACCTATTGGAACAACCGCGGCGGCCTGGCGATCTTCGGCTTGCCGATCGGCGAGGCGCAAATTGAAGATGGGCGGCTGGTGCAGTACTTCGAGCGCGCGCGCTTCGAGCTGCATCCCGAACTCGCAGGAACGCCGTACGAGATCCAGCTTGGCCAGCTGGGTGTGCTGGCGCTCCAGGCCAAAGGTGACGATTAGCATTAGCTGACGACCGGAAAGAGAGGAGCGCACATACATCCGCTCCTCTCTTCCTTACCTTGTGAGGAGGACGCGCATGCTCTGGCTGATCTGGATCGTGATGCTGCTGCTGGTCCCGGCGCTGGCTGGTGTGAAGGTCTGGTTCGATACTCACCGCGATCAACCTGAGAGCTAAACCGGCCAACGCGGAGGCCATAACCCTCCACCCTCCACCGATGTTATACACATGAAGACATGCGTCGCTCAGCGCGGCGATGCGTGTGCTGATCGTGTGTGGCTTGAAGAACCCTGGGAAATAAGCGTGAGTGTACCACCACAGCTCATTGGCGCGCGGCTCGGTGCCTACGAGATCCAGGAGTTGCTTGGCAGTGGCGGCATGGCCAATGTCTACCGCGGCTTCGATACCAATCTCCACCGTGCAATCGCGATCAAAGTCCTATCCCCCACCGCTGCCGCGGAACCAGGTTTTGTCGATCGCTTCCGCCAGGAAGCACGGCTGATCGCCAATCTGCGGCATCCCAATATTGTGCAGGTCTATGACTTTGACCAGCAGGACAGCTGGATCTATATGGTCCAGGAGCTGTTGGCTGGCCCGACGTTAGAAGCTTGGATTCGGGATCTGGACGCGCGAGGCGTGCGTCCATCGCCGGCAGAGATTATCCAGATCATCACACAACTGGCCGGCGCGCTTGACGCGGCACACGCCGCAGGCATCATCCATCGCGATGTCAAGCCAGCCAACGCGCTCTGGAATAACCAGGGCAGGCTGGTGCTGACCGACTTCGGAATCGCCAAACAGCTGCTCAGCGGGACGCATCAAACGCAGCTCGGATTGATCTTCGGCACACCGAGCTATCTCTCGCCCGAGCAGGCGCAGAGCCTCCCATTGACGCCAGCCAGCGATATCTACAGTCTCGGCGTGGTGCTCTACGAGCTAATCGCCGGGCAGGTCCCCTTCCACAGTACCACACCTATGCATGTGGCGATCGATCATATCCAGACACCACCGCCGCCGCTGCCGCCGCGGCCCGATCTGGCGCCGGAGGTCGAGGCGGTGGTGCAGCGTGCGCTGGCAAAGGATCCCGCCGTGCGCTTCGGCAGTGCGGGCGAGCTGGCCAACGCGCTCACCCGCGCCTGGGCCGCGACGCCAGCACTGCGCCAGCCACCTGCGGGTGCGGGAATCCACAACCAGGCGACGCGCGTCTGGCAACCGCCGCCACCACCGGTATCACGGGCATCCACCCCGGCGCCGCCTGCGCCAGTCAACGCCGGCCCGCCAACGCCGCAGACCGCTGCGCGACCAGCGCCGGCTCCAGGTCCGTTCCAGCAGTCGCGGGCACCGCTGGCTGGTTCACGATCGCGCCTGGCGGTACTCGGCACCCTGCTGGCTATACTGCTGCTGACGGGCACCATACTGGCAGCGCGCAGTAGTGCAAGAACCGCTGTTACCGAAGTGCCAGCCGCGACGACGATCCCTCTGGTCGCGGCAGCCACGACCGCGGCGGCGCCAGCTCAACCATCACCGCCTAGCCTCAACACGCCCAGCGACTCGACCGATGGTTTTGCCTCTCTCCACGCGCTGATCGAGGCACGCGGTGCAGCTGGACAGGCCGGCACGCATCGCGACGAATTGCTCGCCGAGCTGAACAGTGCCCAGCGGGCGCTCGCGGCGGGCGACGCGCGGATGGCGGTGCGGCACTTCACAGCGATGCAACAGACGTTGTTGGCAGGGACGCACGATGGCACGATCGATGCCGGCCTTATGGTCGAGGCCATGAAGCGCATACAATCGCTCGCCACGACTCGCGGCCTGACATTGCCACTTTCAGTGCAGTTTGAGTAAGCATCTATTGAAACGAGCATGATCCATACCCTGCGCGGCCGTATCGCCGGGCGCACACTCGAGCTCGAGCTGCTGATCACGACCTGCCTGCTGCTGCTGGTCGGTCTCGGCACGCTCACTCTCGGCGCTGGCGGCGCCGTGCGCTGGATGGATCTGGCGATTGCTGGCGCGTTCGTGGGCTTATTTCTCGGCATCAACCTCGCGCTGGCGCTGCGTGGCTGGGGCGAAGATCAGGTTCTGCTGCCACTCGCCGCGCTGCTCGCCGGTATCAGCCTCGTGATGGTGCGCCGGTTGGAGCCCGATCTAATGGCACGCTACGGCGCTATCTACGGCAGCGTTGCGCTGAAGCAGGTAGTCTGGGTGCTCAGCGGCGCGCTGTTGCTCGCAACGGTGAGCTTTGTGCCCTGGCGGCTGAGCTGGCTCAAACATTATCGCTATAGCTGGCTGCTGCTTGGCCTGCTGCTCGTAGCCGTGGCCGCCATCTTTGGTGTGGAGCGCAACGGCGCACGGCTGTGGCTGAATCTTGGTGCGTTTCAGTTTCAACCAGTGGAGTTGCTCAAGATTCTCCTGGTCATCTACCTGGCCACCTATCTGGACGAGCGGCGCCACCTGATCGGCGGTAGCTACTACCTCAAGGGAGTGCGCCTCCCACCGCTGCCCTATCTTGTTCCGATCGGGCTGATGTGGGGACTGACGATCGGCCTCATTATTATCCAGAAAGACCTGGGCGCTGCGCTGCTGTTTTTCACGATTTTTCTGGCAATGCTCTATGTGCTGACTGGCCGCGCCAGCTACGTCGGCATAGGGCTGCTGGCCTTCGCCGCCGGCGCCGCCGCGCTGTACCCGCTGTTTGGACATGTACGTGTGCGGGTGGATGCCTGGCGCGACCCATGGGCCGATCCGCTTGGAAGTGGCTACCAGATGGTGCAGGCGCTGTACGCGCTCGCGAGCGGCGGCTGGGTCGGCGCTGGTCTGGGCAGTGGCGATCCGACCATGGTGCCGGAGAGCCACACCGATTTCATGTTTACATCTATCGCCGAGGAGCTCGGCTTCGTCGGCGCGCTGGCGCTGCTGCTGTGCTACGTCCTGTTTGCGCTGCGCGGCTACCAGATCGCGCAGCGAGCGCGCGACGGCTTTCAGCAGTTGCTCGCCGTCGGCCTGACCACCGCGATCACGGCGCAGGCGCTGATCATCACGGCTGGGACGACCAATCTCATCCCTCTCACCGGCATCAGCTTGCCATTCGTCAGCTACGGCGGCTCATCCACGCTGATCAACTTTGCGATGGTCGGGATGCTACTGCGGATCTCGGCCAGCCAGAAGAGCCCGAGGGTGCTATGACGCGGCGCCATCGCAGCATTATTGCGTGGATGGGCGCGCCGCTCGGGCTGGCCTTGATCGGGTATGGGCTGCTCGCCGAAGATACGGCGCAGTGGCGCGTACAGCTGCTGGTTGGGCTGTGGTTGATCTCGCTGCTCCCGCGCGCCGCCATCGCTCAGCGCGCCCCAGTGGCGGCGCGCGGCCTCAGCCGGCTGGCACTCGTGTTCGGGCTCGGCTTTTTGGCTGTGGCGCTGCAGCTAGCCCGCGAGCAGATCAGCCAGGCCAGCGCAACACAAGAGCGAGCCGCAGCGCTGCTTCAGCCAGCCGCTGCGCAGCAGCCCGACAGCGCCGCGACCCTACGCCCAGCCGACCGGACCGCGCTGGGTGACGGGCGTGTCTGGCCGGTGGCCATCACCGCGATCACGCGCGGCGCGATCCTGGATCGGAATGGCGTCGTGCTGGCAGCGACGCAGAATGGCCGGCGCGTCTATCCTAATCCCGCTCTCGGCCAGATCGTCGGCTTTCAGAGCCGGCTCTATGGCGCGACCGGCGTAGAGGCGACATTCGACGATTACCTCTCGGGCGCACGCATGGCTTCAGCGAGCGCGCTGCTGGAGGCGCGGTTGTTGGGCACAACGCCACTGGTGGGCGCGGGTGCGGATGTGCGCCTGACGCTTGACGGCAATCTTCAGCAGGCCGCGCAGGCCGCACTGGGCGATCAGGCAGGCGCTGTGGCGCTGCTCGATCCACAGACGGGTGCGATCCTGGCGCTGGCAAGCTACCCGCGCTTCGACCCAAACCAGCTGGTGCTACCCGATCAGGCCACGCAGGCTGACGTCGACAAGGCTCAGGCGGCCTACCAGGCGTTGGCTGTTCGGCCGGATAGCCCATTGCTCAACCGCGCGACGCAGGGGCGCTATCCGCCCGGCTCGGTGGTCAAGACGCTGACCGGGGCAGCCGCGCTCGATGCGGGAGTGCTCAACGGTCCAGAAGGCCAGGTGACCTGTCCCGAGCAACTGCCAACCGAGAATGGGGCGCCGCCAGTTGTCAACGCCGTCAAGAGACTGTCCCAGCGTACCGGCAATCCGTCGGATCTGCGGCGAGTGTACGCCTGGTCATGCAATACCGCCTTCGCCCAACTCGGGCTGGCACTTGGCCCGGACCGTTTCGCTGACTACGCGGCGCGCTTCGGGCTACGCACCGCCGACGCTGTGAGCGCTACGGCCGACCTGCGCGACATCCCCGCCGACGCCGGCAGCATCGCCGGCACGCCCGGTTTTCTGCACCGCCCGGCCGCGCTGGCCGACACGTCCTTCGGCCAGGGGCAGGCGCTGGTCACGCCCCTCGACATGGCCCAGATGGTCGCGGTGGTCGCCAACGGCGGTAAGCTGATGCGGCCGTACCTGGTGCAGGAGGCGCGCGCGGGCGGCCGTGCACTCTATACTGCGCAGCCGGAAGCGCTGCGCCAGGCCATCTCCCCCCAGACCGCGCAGATGATGCGCTCGATCATGCAGACCTCGGTCGAGATCGGCTATGCCAAGCCGGTGGCGCTGCCTGGCGTGGCGATCGGCGCGAAGACTGGGACCGCAGAGGCACCCGGCGGCGCGCCGCATGCCTGGTTTGTAGCGATTGCGCCGCTGGAGAAGCCGCGATTTGCGATCGCCGTGATTGTGGAACATGGAGGCGAGGGCAGCCGCGGCGCGCTGCCGATCGCGCGCCAGGTGCTGGCGGCCGCGCTGGGGGTCCAGCCATGATCGGCGAGAACCAAGCATTGCGAATTGAGAATCGAGCAGTCAGTGCTGCGTTCCGGCTCTGGGCCCTGGGTTCTTTGTTCTTGCTGCTGAGCGCCTGCGCTCAGCCGTTTGGCACGGCAGCTGGCCCGCAGCCGACGCCCACGCCGCCACTGGCGCCCTACAATGCCGCCATCGCGACAGCGGTGGCAGGTGGAGACGCCAGGAAACAGGCCGCCGCGTACTATGAACGCGGCAATGTGCAGCTTGATGCAGGTGCAAACGCCGAAGCGCTGGCCGACTATGACAACGCGATCGCACTCGATCCCAGCAATGCGCGCGTGTTCAACAACCGCGCGCTGGCCTACGTTGCGCTTGGACAACTGGATCAGGCGCTGGCCGACTATGCGGCGGCGATCAAGCTCGACCCTGGATATATACGGGCGTACGAAAATCGTCTGCGGCTGCTGGAACAGCGGGGCGATCTCAAGGGCATGGCGGCCGACTATCACCAGTTGGCGGCGCTCGATCCCAAGAATGCAGCCCGCTACCGCTATCGCGAGGGCAGCGCACTGCATGGGCTGCGCGACTTCGTAGGGGCGCGTCATGCCTACGACGCCGCCCTCGCCGCCGACCCCCAGCAGGTCGACGCTCTGTACGAGCGTGGACTGCTGAGCTTTGCCCAGGGCAATCCCACCGCCGCGATCGCCGACCTCGACGCTGCGCTGCGCCTAAGCCCGCGCGCAGCCAATGGCTACTATGCGCGCGGCCTGGCGTACGACGCCAGCGGTGATCATACCGCCGCAATCGCCGATTTTACGAAGGCGCTGGCCTTGAAACCAGATTATCCGGAGGCGCTGCTGGGGCGTGCGACAGCCCATCACATGGTCAATCAGGACGCATTGGCGCGGGCGGACGTGGCTGCGATTAAGGAAAAGACACTTGACGACACACTCAAGGCAGCGCTTGGTGTGCTGCGCCAGCAGATCGGCATGGCAGAGCAGCAGCGTTGAAGATCGCTGTTCCTGAAGCTATGGAAACGCACTTGCCAGACTTGCCGTTGGTAGTGAAAGTGATGTATCCCCACTCGCCATACCATACAGAGCTGTGCGCGATAGGCCGCGCTGGCGCGCTGCCAGTCGGAGACGGTCTTGCGCTGGAGAACGACAATCTTCTCCTCGGCGCACAGCGCCGCCTTATCACTTCGCTGTTGCAGGCCTCAACGGCGCGGCCGACTGTCCGGCGCCTGGCCCGCCCAGGTCCCGCTCGACACGCTTGAGCAGCACGGCGTTCGTCGCGACGATGATCGAAGAGAGCGACATCAGCAGCGCTGACCACTCCGGACGCAACTCGATACCCAGTGACGGATACAGTACGCCCGCCGCGATCGGGATCGCCAGAATGTTGTAGATCGATGCCCAGACCAGGTTCTGCTTCATCTTGCGCACGGTTGCCTTCGAGAGCGTGATCGCGCGGATGATGTCGAGCGGGTCGCTCTTCATCAACACCACACTGGCCGTTTCGATCGCCACGTCGGTGCCGGCGCCGATCGCAATGCCGATGTCGGCCTGTGCCAGCGCCGGCGCATCGTTCACCCCGTCGCCGACCATGGCGACACGCTTGCCTTCGGCCTGTAGCTCCTTGACGTGCCGCGCCTTGTCGGCCGGCAGCACCTCGGCGAAGAAGCGCGCGATGCCAAGTGCTTGCGCCACAGCCGCGGCCGTACGCTGATTATCGCCGGTGATCATCACCGCCTCGATGCCGAGCTCCCTCAGCCTGCGAATGGTCTCGCGCGCGCTTGGCTTGATCGTGTCGGCCACGGCGACCAGGCCAGCGGCCTGCCCATCGATTGCCACAAACATCGCCGTCTTACCCTGCTCAGCCAGTGCCGCCGCCTGGGCCTCGAGTGGCGTCGCGTCGACCCCCTGGTCGCGCATCAGCTTGACGTTGCCTACGAGCACTGTCCGCCGATCCACCGTTGCGCGGATGCCATGTCCCGCGATTGCTTCGAACTGGGTCGCGTCGACGAGCCTGGCGTCGCGCCTGTGCGCGCCCGTCACGATCGCCTCGGCCAGCGGGTGCTCCGAGCCCTGCTCTGCTGACGCGACCAGCCGCAGCAACTCTTGCTCATTTGCGCTGCCGGTCGTCACCACGTCAGTGAGCGCCGGCTTGCCCTCGGTCAGCGTGCCGGTCTTATCGAGCACGATTGCGCTGATGCCGGAGACATTCTCTAGTGTTGCGGCATCTTTGATTAGAATGTTGTACTTCGCACCGATGCCCGTGCCGACGGCGACAGCGGTCGGGGTCGCCAGACCGAGCGCGTCGGGGCAGGCGATCACGATTGCGGAGATCGCGAATGTCAGCGCCGTAATCGCGGCGGCCCCACCGAAAACGTACCAAGCGATAAAGGTGACGATCCCCGAGCCGACCGCCAGGATGACCAGGTACTGCGCGGCCTGGTCGGCCAGTCGCTGCCCGGGCGCTTTCGAGCTTTGGGCCTTCTCGACCAGATCGACGATCTGGGCCAGGGTGGTGTCGGCGCCGACCTTGGTGGCACGGAAGCGCACGCTGCCGCTGCGGTTGATCGAGCCGGCGATCACCTGGTCGCCCGGCCGCTTGGTGACCGGCACACTCTCGCCGGTGACCAACGCCTCGTCAATGTTCGTCTCGCCTTCGGTCACCACACCGTCCACCGGTACCTTGTCGCCCGGCTTGAGGATGACGATATCGTCGACCTGCACCTCGCTGCTGGGGATCGTGACCTCGGTGCCATCACGGAGCACCGTGGCCTGGGGCGGCACGAGATCAAAGAGAGCCCGCAGCGCCTCATTGGTGCCGCGCCGCGCGCGCATCTCCATCCAATGGCCGAACAGCACAAACGTTACTAGCATCGCCGCGGCCTCGTAGAACGTCTCACCGCCGAGAAACGTGATCAGGACGCTGAAGAGGTAGGCCGCGAGAACCCCAGTGGCGATCAGCACGCTCATGTTGAGTATCCCGCGCCGGAGCGAGTGATAGGCGCCGGCGATGAAGATCCACCCACAATAGAACACCACTGGTGTGGTCAGCACCAGCATGATCAGATTCACGTCCAGGCCAAACGTAGGCAACCGCACACCAAACACGTTCATGCCCAGCGGCGCGTAGAGCACCGTCGGGATGGTCAGCACGAGCGCGATGAAGAACCTGGTGCGCATATCGCGTTCCATCGCCGCAGCCGTCCCAGGATCGGACATATCGTGGCCCATTGCGGCGTGGTCCATCCCGGCCATCTCGTGGCCCATTGCAGCATGGTCGAGCGCCCCGGCCGTCTCCTGGCCAGCCAAGGGATGCCCCATCGGCATAGCGTGGTCCATGGCCGCATGCGCATCGTGATCCATCGCCGTGTGGGTGCTATGGTCCATCGCGGCGTGACGCTCGGCGCGAAGCGACGGCCGTGCCTCCGTGGCAAGTAGTTCATATTGCATGCGGTCATTTTTGGTGGCCATGGTGATCGGCAGCAGATCGACGCCGTGCTGCAGCCGCTGCAGCCGCCGCGCCTGTGGTGGCCGCACCTGGCCGGCATAGTCGTGCGCTACACCTTCGGTGCCGGCGGCGGGCTCGCAGGCGCAGCCGGTGCCGGCGATCACCCGCTCAATTGCTTCCGGACTGATCATCTCGGGATGGTAGCCGACATGCACCACATTGTTGGGCCAGTCGAGGTGGACGCTGGTGATATGGGGCTGGGCGCGTAAGGCCTGCTCGACCGCTTCCGCGCACTCCAGGCAATAGATATCTTCAAGTTTGAACGTTGCGTGTTGTTCCGTGTGTGATTGAGCATGAACCATCACATCCTCCATCCATCGTTACTGCTTAACAGAGCCACGAGTTGCGAGCTGGGGCAAAGTGGTGATCAAAAGACCTTGCGGCGCTCGGTCGTTTCTGTATCCGAGGAGCGTATGCACATATGCTACCACCACAGCTGAGGAACAACCCCGTCGTCAGCGCATCACTTCCTGGCACATGCACCTATCACAAATATCATCCAGACGCCATCGATGATACTGCTGGATTACTCAGATGGGAGGTTTGGAGGGCGAAGCCCTCCAAGAAGCATTTGGTCATGAGTCATCCCGTATTTAACACGGTGGCTGCGAGGGCGTGGGAATGCGCCGCAGCGCATTCCCACGCCCTCGCGGCCACAAAATAAAGTGACCACGTAGGGTATAAAGGCTGGTAGGTTGAGTGGGCCAAGCGCTATACCAATCTGACGATCGAGATCATCGAGAAACCAGCCGGACAGCAAGGCTTCGCCGTCATTGCGAAACGCTGGGTGGTTGAGCGAACGCTGGCCTGGCTCGGTCGCAATCGGCAACTCAGTATCGCGCCCTCGCCCGGGCGGCTATGCCGCCGACGCCAGCATCGAGGCACGACTGGTCGCCGCCAAGCTCGCCATCGAGGGCGTCCTGGGCGACGCCAATCTGCTGGCGCTCATGGCCGCGCGCGGCTGCTCAGCCGCGCGTCTGGCCGAGGGCCTGGCGCTGCAAGTGCAGCAGCGCGCCAGTTTGGGTGCACCGTTCATCGTTTGACGGAGGACCGAGGACGGAGGACGGCGATCATTCGTCTTCTGTCCTTCGTCTTCTGTCGAACGAAACCGGATCGAATATCTGGTGGCTTGTACTTAATATTACAACGAGAGTTGCGAGGTCTGGAGGGCTTCGCCCTCCAGATTCCATCCTCAGTGGGGGTGCGAGGGGCGGCAAAGCCGCCCCTCGCACCCCCACCGAATAAGGTTTTTCGGGGCCAGAGGCGCCCGAATCCCCACTCGGAAGTAAAGTCTCGTTGTAGTGTTAATACCCCGCCTGCTTGTCCACAACGTTGATCAGCGGCTTGCCCGCCAGGTCGCGCCGCACGTTCTCGAGGAAGATCGCGATCGCGCGTTCGCTGGTGCGCGGCGAGGAGGCCGAGATATGCGGGGTGATCCAGACGTTCGGCGTGCGCCAGAGCGGATGCTCGGGCGGCAGCGGCTCTTCGGGCAGCGCATCCAGCGCGGCGCCGGCGAGCAGCCCCTGATCGAGCACGGCGATCAATGCGGCGCTGTCGACGATCTCGCCGCGGGCGATGTTGATCAGGTAGGCGCTCGGCCGCAGGCGCGCCAGCGCCGCCGCGTCGACCATGCCCCTGGTTGCGTCGGTCAGCGGCGCCGCGATCGCCACGTAGTCGGCCTCGGGCAACAGCTCGCGCCACTCGCTCTCGCCGACCACGCGCTCGACGCCCGCGACTGGCGCGGGCCGGCGGCGGCTGCCGAGCACGCGCATGCCAAAGGCCGCCGCGCGGCGCGCGATCTCCTGGCCGATGTGGCCTAGGCCCAAAATCACCAGAACCTTCTCATACAGCTCGCCGAGCTGAAGATCGTGCCCGCGCTTCCAGGCATCCTCGGGCTTGAGCATCGCCAGGTCGCGCGCGCGCTTGGCGTGCCCGAGCATAAACATCAGCACGAACTCGGCGATTGGAATCGCATGCGCGCCGGCTGAGTTGATCAGGACGATGTCGCGCTCGAGAACCTCGGGAATCAGCAGCCCGTCGACACCGGCGCTGGGTGTGTGCAGCCAGCGCAGCCGCGGCGCCGCCGCCAGGATGCGCCGCAGCGTCGCGGCCGGCATCCACCAGCGCAGCAGCACCTCGGCGTCGGCCAGGTCGCCGTCGGCCGCGCCCGCGCGATCGACATGAACGACTTGTGCTGCCGGCGCAATCCCACGCAGCTGCGGCTCGACCTGGTCGGCGATCTGAGAAGGGATGATCAGCTTCATTCACTCCTCATTCGACAGTAGGCAGGCGGCAGCAGGCAGTCGGCAGCATCGTCGAAGGATTGCCGCTGACTGCTGACTGCCGACTGCCTACTGCTCAGGAAACGCTCTCGCCCGGCTTCAACCCAATCACCTGCACGGCGACATTGAACTCCTGGGCGTGCTCGCGCAGCTGGTCGGGCGTGCCCTTCAGGATCGGGAAGGTGCCGAAGTGGCTGGGGATGGCATACTTCGAGCGGATCAGTTTCAGCGCGTAGGCGGCTTGGCGCGGGTCCATCGTGAAGTGATCGCCGATCGGCAGGATGGTCAGATCCGGCTGGTACAGGTCGCCGACAATCAGCATATCGTAGGTGACGGCGGTATCGCCGGTGTGGTAGATCGTGAAGCCGTTCTCCATGCGCAGCACGTAGCCGACGGCCTCGCCCAGGCTTACTAGTGTGCCGCCGTCGTTGTAGGTGCTGCTGTGCTCGGCCTTGGTCATCGTGGCGCGCACGCCGCCTATGTCGACCGTCCCGCCCTTATTGAAGGCGACGATGCGCTCCTCGCCGACGCCCTTGGCCGTCAGCCAGCTCAGCAGATCGAACATGCACACGATCTTGGCATCCGTCAGCGTCGCCAGATTGAGCAGATCGTCGATATGGTCGAAGTGCCCATGCGTGACGAAGATCGCGTCCAGCCCCTCGTCGTTGATGCGCTGCTTCCAGGCGTCGGGGCAGGCCGGGTTGGTATCGACCCATCCGTCCAGCAGCAGCCGCTTGCCGCCCGGCGTAGCGATGTGAAACGTGGCATGGCCGAGCCAGGTGATCGTCGTGTCGCGTCCAAGCGTTGGCATAGTACCTCCTAATTGTAGATTGCAGATTGTAGATTGTAGATTGATCCGAACCTGCGATCTGTAATCTGAAATCTGCAATGACACAAAGTTGAAGGCTAATCGTGCAGATAGTATAGCACAAGCATCGGGGCGATGACCTGAAGGCAATCGGAGCGCTTGACGAATGTTAAAAGTAGAGTATAATACAGGCATACCCCCCACGGGTATCCGCCCGGGGGCAAGGGTGTCAAAGGATATATTAAGGAGGTCTCGGACATGGCCAAGCCTATTACTGTAACCGATACGGATTTTGAGCAGCAGGTGCTGAAGTCGGAAGTTCCGGTGGTCGTCGACTTTTGGGCGCCCTGGTGCGGCCCCTGTCGCGCGGTCGCCCCGATCTTGGAGGAGCTGGCTGGCGAGTACGACGGCCAGCTGACAGTGGCCAAGGTCAACACCGACGAAGAGTTGCGCACCGCTGGCGCTTTTGGCATCATGGCCATCCCGACGATGATTGTCTTCAAGGGCGGCAAGGAGGTCAAGCGCATTCAGGGCGCGGCGCCCAAGCGCATTCTGAAGGAAGTCTTCGACCAGGCGCTGGTCGGCTAGCTCTATCTAGAACTGGGAACCGCCTGCCCTCTGGGCGAACCAAGAACCTGGGCCGATCAAAGTCGGCTTTTGGTTCTTGGTTCTTCGTAATTGAGGTATGGATATGGAAACGGATAGACCAGTCCGTCCAATCAGCCAATGTAGCCAATCGGAGGTGCTGCTGCGCCTGCGCCGGATCGAGGGTCAGGTGCGCGGCATTCAGCGCATGGTCGAGGAGAATCGCGATTGCCGCGATGTCGTGGTCCAGCTGGCGGCGGTCAAGGCCTCGATCGCCAGCCTGAATACACTGGTCGCGGAGACGTACGCGCAGGAGTGCCTGTGCGGCGGCGAGCAGCTCGACACATCCGAAGTCGGTCGGCTGCTTGATCTGCTCAAGGCGGCGCGCTAGTGAGTTTGGCCTGTCGATCCGACGCCGATTGAATGCGGCACGCGATATGCTGTAGAGCAGACAGCCTCGGCTGAGCTTGCTGAGATACAGCAAGTGGGTTTTCGCGAAAGGTTGAGATCGATGGATACGCAAGGCGGGCCAACACCACAGATCGACTACGAAACGCCATACTACGCCCAGTTCGAACACGCCGACGGCAGCTGGTATATGCTGTGGGTCACGCACACCCAGCCGCGCACCGCGCGCGGCCGCCCCTGGCATGTCCACGCTAGCTTCGACAAGTACGGCGGCACCCAGCCCTCCACCAGCTCCGAAGGCTGGGCGATGGGCCCATACGGGATGCACAACTGGGATTTCGAGCAGGAGTCTGAAGCGCTGGCCGAGTTCGCCGAGCGCTACAAGAAGCGGCTCGACCACGGCTACCAGGTTGTACGCTCCTCGCTCCCACGCCAGCTCGAGCGCTAGAGCGGCGCTCGCGCATCATCTCCCGGATCGCCCGCCAAGCGACGCGAAGTGACGCTAAGGCACCCGAGGCGATTCTCTC
>DATFXE010000788.1:0-5897 GCA_035258585.1 Roseiflexaceae bacterium
GAGCGCAAGTTGTAGTCGGGCAGCCCAAGCGAGGTTGCCAGTTCATACACACCGCGCGCGATCGCGAATGCTGCTGGGGGGATCAGGTGGCACTGCTCCAGCTCGACGATATAGTTGAACTTGCCGCCACGCCGCAGACCAAAACGATCCTTGCTGGCGACGTAGTCCATGCGGGTGCGGTATTCGAACGGCTCGGGTGAGCCGACCATCGTCACCTGCTCCAGCTTCTCGGGCGGCAGATCGCCTGCCCATAGGGCCTGGAGCGCCGCGCGCTTGGCGGCGACCTGCGACGCGTATGTGCGATCCTGGAAGGTGCAGCCCCCGCACATGCCCAGCGGCGGCGCGTGCGGGCAGCGCGGGGTGGCCGGCTCGCCGGCGCGCGCGGCATCCACCACCTGGCGGCGAAAGAGTTTAGGGGTCAGGGTCATCCGTCGAATCCTTCTTCTTCAATCACCTGCCGCATCCGTGCCAGCAGCTGTGCGCGCCTGACCGCATCCACGAGCGCTGGAGCGCACGGCGGCGCCTGGTAGCTTTCGCCCGTCGCGCGGTCTGTGATCCGTCCGTCGGCCAGATCGAGCCGCACCACGCCGCCCGGCGCGAGCGCGGAGGTGGCGGCCGGGCAGATCAGCACCGGCAGCCCGTAGGCCTCGGCCGCCGCGACGAAGCCGGGATCGGCCGAGGCGCAGATCACCGCGGCGAAGCCAGCTGCCTGGAGCGCCAGCGCTGCGATCTCCGGCTCCGGCCCCACGCCCAGGCGCTCTCCGGCCAGCAGCACGTCGCCCTCGCGTGCGCGCTCGGCAATCGCCGGATCCACGCTGGCCAGGCAGTGCGCAGCCAGCCAGGCCGGGTCGGCGTCGGCGCGCTGCTCGGGCGCGATGATTGCGTCGGTGGTGATGCCGTCGCCGACACGATGGGTTGTGCCATACAGAACCATGCCGGTAGTATAGCATTACCTGACGCGCAGAGAAGGGGAGCGTGGGAGCGTCGATCACTTGCTCTTGTGAGGGAAACCGCAGGGTGTGAGGCCGCAGGGCGCAAGCGGCATCTTATTGCAGCCTGCGCCCTGCGGCCTGTGACGACGGTGGGAGGGAAGCCGTCGCGTTGTTTTAGACTAGTGTATTCAAGTAGCGCGCCGCCTTGACGAAGCCCTCCTTGGCTGGGAACGCGCTATCCTCATGCTCGATCGAGAGCACGCCGTCATAGCCGATATTGCGCAGCGTGCCAATAAATTCGCCCCAGCGGATGCGCCCGTAGCCGGGCAGCACGTAGCGCCACCAGCCGTCGCCGGCGTAGCCTACCCGTGCCAGCCGCACCGGCTCGATCGCTACATCCTTAGCATGCACATGGAAGATCCGATCGCGGAACTCATACACCGCCGCCGTCACATCGATCCCCTGCCAGTCCAGATGGGAGGGGTCGAAGTTCAGGCCGAAGTGCGCATCCGGCAGCGCGTCGAACACGCCGCGCCAGTGGTCGAGGTTTTGAATGTTGGTGGCATACCAATTCTCCAGCGCCAGCCGCACACCATTCTGCCCGGCCAGGTCCAGCAGCGGGCGCATCGCGCCGGGCAGATCTTCGGCGATCGTCTTCGCTTTGCTCTTGCCGGCCGCCGGGAAGCCAGCCAGCGTGCAGACCGTAGCGACTCCCAGCCGCGCCGCCAGCTTGATCGCCGCTTCCAGTGCCTGACGGTTCTGCGCAGCCTGGTCCTCCGGCACGCCGATCAGTTGGGCATAACAGGCCAGGCTGGAGATCTGGAGCTTGTGCGCGCCGAGCAGCCCCTGAAGCTGTTCCAGCGCCGCGTCGTCCACCTTCAGCGCGTCGAGGTGCGAGCCGGCGCGAACATCGATCTCCAGCGCGCGAATGCCCTGCCCTGCCGCCCATGGGATCAGTTCGGCCAATGGCTGCGTGCGTAGCGGGGCCGTCAGTATGCCTACATGCATGATTTTCTCCTTATTGCGTATGAGGGGTGACAGGGTGACGGGGTGACATTCTCAATGATGAATGTCACCCCGTCACCCTGTCACCTTGTCACTCGTCGTCGGCCACCACCCGCACCACCTGGCCACTTCGCGCGGATTCGTAGATCGCGTCCATCAGGCGCGCCTGGCGCAGGCCCAGCACCGGTGGGCTTGGGGTCGTTGCGCGGCCCTTGATACAGTCGATGAAGTTCTGCTGCAGCGAGGATGTCTCCGGCACGGCTGGGTACTTGACCTTGTTCGTGCCGACCCAAACGTCCATGCTGCCGCCGTAGATACTGCACTTGACCGAGCCTTTGGTCCCGTGGATGTAGATGCCCTGCTCGAACACCGTCGTCGCACCGCTGACTGCCGCGGTGCCCAGCGCGCCCTTGGTGAAGCGCATAGCGATCGTGCCGACCACATCGACCTCCTGGTCCTTGTTCTCGATGAACGCGAACACCTCGGTCGCCGACAGGCCGGTCAGGTAGAGCATGGCGTTGAACATGTGCGCGCCGCTGTCGTACAGGTTGCCGCCGCCCGAGAGCGCCAGCGTGGCGCGCCAGGTGCCATGGACGTTCGCCAGCCAATTCTGGGCGCATACCCCGCTGATCATATAGATTTCGCCCAGATCGCCGCGCGCGATCAGGTCGCGAATGTACTGGAACTCGCAGCTAAACGGGCCGGGGAACGCCACCGATACGACCTTATTATGCTTGTTGGCATGGGCAATCAGCGCCTGGGCATCCGCGGTGCGGATGACCATGGGCTTTTCGACCAGCACATGGCAGCCGGCGTCGATCGAGTCGATCATCTGCTGGAAGTGGTAGGCATGCGGGCTGACGATCAGAACGGCGTCCGGCGCAGCCTCGGCCAGCATCGCGCGGTAGTCGCTGAAGGTGGCCGGCGCAGGCCGATCGGGGAAGACATCGGCGATGTAGCGAGCCAGATTATTCGCGTCTGGCTCCACCAGCGCCACAATCTCGGCCTCGGGCACACTCTGCGTAAAAATGCGGCCGTGGTAGCGCGACATACTGCCACAGCCGATCACCCCTAGACGCACTCGATCCATAATTCCTCCTGAAGAATCGCCAAACAGCAATTTTCATCGTGCCGCCGATGATAGCGCACAGGTCTAGCGGTGTCTATAGCGAGAACTGCGCTCGGATTAGCCGATGCTGCACTCTCAGATCTCTTGTGTAGCGCGCGAAGGCACGCGAAGGCAGAAGGAGCGGCTGATAATATTGACCGCTGCACAAGCAGCTAAAGATGGCTGCTGGGGAGGTCTGGAGGGCCGAAGGCCCTCCAGGCCTCCCCAGTGGTGGGGTGTGGGGCGGCGAAGCCGCCCCACACCCCACTACAAAGTTTAGCTATTTGTGCAGCGCTCAGTAAATCCGGCATGATCGAGTGCATGGTTGGGCGGTTCCGCGGTTCTGCCGTTCATGCTGCCGCCGAACCGCAGAACCGCGGAACCAGTATATGCACACTATCTACTCAGATTTGATATGATACAGGCCGTTTGTCCGTGTTTGTCCGCGCTGCGCCCCCGTAGGGGATCCAATGCAGGGGAATGTGAACAGTTACCTTCTTCGCGTAACTTGGCGTAACTTCGCGGGAAATCCAGCCCTGCGAGTCAGGAGCGGCGATGGCGGAACTCACCGGGGGTGGTGCCGGTGACGCGCTTGAAGGCTCGGAAAAACGAGGTTGGCGCGTCGTAGCCGAGCAGCGCCGCAATCTCCTCCACGCTGAGCGCGGTCGAGTGCAGCAGCTCGCGTGCGCGGGCGATCCGCTGCTCGCGCACATACGTCTTGGGCGCCACGCCAAGCAGCTGCTTGACCTGGTGGCTAAAGTGCGACTCGCTCATGTGAACCTGCTTGGCCAGCTCGCGGATCGAGGCGGCGCTGCTGACGTGCTGATCCAGCAGGCGCCGCAGATCGGTGGCCTGCATCGGCACAGTGGCCGGTTCGCCTGGGTCGCTCTGCTTCAAGGCCCGCCGCAGCAGCACCGCGAACTGGAGCATATACGCGGCGATCATCGCCTCGCTATAGGCATCGCGCTGCTCATACTCGGCCACGATCCGCTCGAGAATGGCCCGAAAGGCATCGCCGCGCGGCAGCGTGACCACCGTGGGCAGTAGCGACGGCTCCGGCAGCGGGATGCGGTACTCGGCCAGAAACTCGCGCGGGAAGCGCAAACAGACCACGGCGTAGGTGCGGGTCAGCTGGGTCTCTTCATGCCACTGGTAGGGCCGAAAGACGATCAGATCGTTGGGCTCGGAGATATAGTCGCCGGTGGGCGTCTTGATCTGGCAGCGCCCTTCCAGCACATACAGCAGCTCGAAGCACTCGTGAGCGTGTGGGGCGCAGTGCCATTGCTCCTGGCTGACGGCGGAGTACATGGTGAACTCGGAGCGGTAGACAGGATGATGCAGCATTGGTCACCTGTTCGGGTGAGAATGTTTGGCGATCAGGCGTCGCGTCGTCGCAGGCCGATTCTAGCACTGGTTTTTCGGCGAAGCAAGCAGCTCCATGCCGACACGCTGGTCCATTTTGTCCTTGGTCGGAATTGCATCAATGGTGAGAACTCGGGAGTAAATGAGGTGCCATAGTATAATCGTGTGATAGAGTCAACACATGTTGTGCATCAGGCACTCTGTACCAGGTGAGGTGCGGATGCGACGTTTCTGGACCACCACTGTGCTCATGGTGATTATCGCTGGCGCGCTTATCCTACGCTTCTATGCTGTTGAGTGGGGATTACCGTATGTCGATCATCCCGACGAGCCAACGACGGCAAAGACGGTCCTGGAAATGCTTCGGCGCGGCGACTGGAATCCACGCTTCTTTGACAAGCCATCTCTGTATTACTATGCGCTGCGCGTCATATTCGAAGCACATTGGCGCTATGGTCTCGCCACTGGCCTCTACTCGGACATTTCTCAGCTGCCGCTCGGCACCTATTTCTATATCACGACGCCTGGGTTCTTCATCTGGGGCCGCATGCTCACGGCGCTGTTTGGGGTCGCTACTGTGATTCTCGTCAACGCTATCGGCCGGCGCTGGTGGGGGGCCGCGGTCGGGCTGAGCGCGGCGAGCGTACTCGCAGTGCTGCCCTTCCATGTACGTCATTCGCAATTCCTGACAGTCGACGTGCTGACTGGGCTGATGACTGCTCTGGCGCTGGCGGCGGCGCTGCGCCTGTTGGAAGATCAGCGCTGGCGGGCCTATGCCCTGGCGGGCCTGCTGGCCGGCCTTGCGGCGTCCACCAAATATAACGCGATAGCGGTCGCGCTGGCTGTTGTTCTTGCGCACGGGCTGCGCTTGGGCCGAGTTAGCTTATATCTGTTCTGGCGTCTGCCCTGGATGGCGCTTTGGAGTGCCGTCGGCTTCTTCATTGCCACACCCTATGCGCTGATGACGCCCGATGTTTTTCTCAACGACGTGCTACGGCAGTATGCCGACTACACTGTATCTGGCGGCGATCTGTATCGTCGCTGGCCAGTCGCGGGCTATCTGAACTTTTTCTGGTCGGATGGCCTGCTGCCACTCCCATGCATTGCGATGCTGATTGGGATAGTTGTGATCGTTCGGCGCCGCGACCGGGCCGGGCTGGTTATGCTCGGTTTCGCGCTGCCGTATCTGCTCTTCGTCATGGCGCAACGGAAGCACTTCTTTCGTAACCTCATGCCGATTTTTCCCGTGCTGGTGCTGCTGGCCGGGATCGGTATCGTGGCAACAATCTCATACATGCTTGACCGGGTCGTGCAACAGCGGCAAGCTGAGTCGCCCTCCCATGTTCGCCTGACGCCCGGCACTCTGTTTGCTACCGGCACGCTGCTGCTCAGCGCCATCGTAGCGATCCATCCACTGATCGAGACAATTGCGCTTGACCAGCTGTTCGCTCAGCCGCATAGCAAGGTTCAGGCGCGCGATTACGTGCGCC
>DATFXE010000789.1:0-2223 GCA_035258585.1 Roseiflexaceae bacterium
CCGTCGGAACAGAGCCTGGGCGTGGCGCTCTTCGCGCAGGGCAGCGGTGTGGATGTGCGATCGGTGGATTTTTGGACGATGCGATCGATATGGACCGATTGAGCGACTTAACCTTGCGTGCGGCGCTTGAGCACGATATTCCAGCCATCGTTGCGATTATTCATGCCGCCTTCAAAGAGTACGATGGCGCGATCGACCCGCCCTCGGGCGCGCACAACGAGAGTGCCGAGAAGATTCGTGAGAAAATGGCCACCGATCGTGCGGTGCTGGCCCTATTTGGCGAGCAAGCCGTGGCCTGCGTGCTCTACCGCGACGAAGGCACACACATGTACTTCGGCCGGCTGGCGGTGCTGCCCGAGTATCGCGGTCGCGGAATCGCCGCCGCTCTGATTGAGTATGTCGAGGCGCGAGCCCAGGAACTGAGCCTGCCGCGCGTGCGGCTAGGCGTGCGCGTGGCGCTGTCGCATCTGCGCGCCCGCTACGAGCGCCTGGGCTACCGTGTGATCGAACAGCGCCGGCACGAGGGCTATAGCGTGCCGACGTACCTGATTATGGAGAAACCACTGTGACAAGATGACACGATGACAAGATGAATAAACTATGTCATCTTGTCATCGTGTCATCTTGTCGGATGGGGTGAGAGTATTGAATGATCTGAATGGCACCACACCGAGATACTCGGTCCCGCCGTTTCTGGCGGACGAGAACCCGGCCCACGAGCAATACCATGAGGCGACCGAGCTGTTCGCGCTGTTCGACTACCTGAAGGGCCAGCGCTTCGGCGTCTTCAGCATTCGCGAGTCGCTCCAGGCGGTCGGTGAGCGGCGCGACGGCACGCTGCAAGGCTTCCATCTTAGCGCGGATGAGGCCTGGGAGTGCGTGGCCTTCGTCGCCTCGCTGGGCGTTGGTGTGGTCGAGCTGCCGGCCTATCCCGCCAACCGCTACGGCCAGGCCTTCAATCAGCAGTTGATCGCGCGCGCGGCATCGGAGGGCGCGGAGATCGAGTTCGCCGCGCACGCTCGCTGTGTGGATGAGGATATTCATGCCGCGCGGCGGGCCGGTTTCCGGCGTCTGCACCTGTATATTGGCACCAGCAAGATCAAGCAGGCGACGGCCGGCAAGAGCATCGCGCAGATTGCCGAGAAAGCGTTCGAGAGCGTTCGCCTGGCGCGCGAACTGGGCTTCGAGAGCGTGCGGATCAGCACCGAGGATGCCTTCCGCACCACGCTTGAGGATTACGAAGGGTTCTACGCTCATCTTCAGGCGCGCCTGGCCGAGCACGGCCTGCTGGTCGACGGCATCGGTATCCCCGATTCGGTGGGGGTTTCGACCCTGCGCGAGCTGGGCGAGCGGATCGCGCTGCTGCGCAAGGTCGGGATCGGCTTCTCATTTCTCGAATGCCACATCCATAATGATATTGGCAACGCCGACCGCAGCTATGTCGATACGCTGCTGCTGTGCATGCGATTGGGCATCAGCATGCTGCCGGATTTCTCGATCCTGGGGATCGGCGAGCGCAACGGCACGATCGGCCTCAGCTCGCTGCTGGAGGCGATCTATCGGCGGCTAATCTGGCTCTACCCGCGTAAGATGGCCCAGATCCGCCTGGCCATGCGCGAAAAGCTCGGTACGCTGCCGAGCGGCGAACTGTTCGTCAACCGCTACCGCGATATGGACGCCTACTTCTACCATATTCTCTCGCGGCTCGGCTTTGTGTTCGATCGCAGCCCGTTCTCGGCCAACACCGAGTTCGACGGCAGCGGCGTTCATGCCGACACGACCATGCGCGCCTACCAGCTGGCGCTGAGCCAGGGGCTGGCCGGGCAACACGCGATCGACCAGGGCAATAGCGCCTACGCCGGCGCGCTGCCGCCCTACGACATGCCGCTGCGCACGCCGGTGCTGGCCTGTTTCGGCTGCGGCAAGAGCAACGTGCGCTACTGGCGCGAGCGCGAGCATCTGGCCTTGCGCCCGACCGACGAGCTGCGCGAGCGGATCGCCCAGCTCGACGATATCGAAGGGTTCGATCTTAACCGCCCGCTCAACGCGACCGCGATCGACGAGCTGATCGCCCAGCTCATCCGCTGCTATAGCATCAAGCTGAATGGCATTACGCATCAGGAAGCGATGGAGCTTGTTCAGATGTTTTACGCGCCGGTGAATCAAGAGGTTATTGTTTAGAGAAAGTTTCAGAACGACGATTGTGGCTTTCCAGTCGGTTGG
>DATFXE010000790.1:0-7790 GCA_035258585.1 Roseiflexaceae bacterium
ATCCTCGTGCGCCACAGAGTATAGCATGAGGATGTAGCGTCTACAATCGATCGATGCCACTACCAGCATCTGCTCGCCCACGATACAGCTGACATGGGCCAGCTTCGCGCCGTCCCGTATGCAGACAGCCAGGGGCATAGCTTTTATCTATAGGACTTACGCGGTCGCCTACTCAGTGGGAGGCTTGGAGGGCTTTCGCCCTCCAAGATCTTTTCTTTTTGGCCGCTGTCGGCCACGAATGTGGCCGACAGCGGCCAAAAAGATGTTTTTTCGGGGGCGGCGCAGCCGCCCCCGAACCCCACTGCGTAAGTCCTGTTATCTATTGCACGCTTCGCCAGGAGCAAGAGAGAGTTTCCTGACAACCATGGTCAGGAATATCGGCACACTTGTTGCTACGCCAATAGTATGACACGCGCAGCGCCACAATTGAAAACAGGTGACGAGATCCAACTCATCCGCCCCATCGTAGGCGTGGCGGCCGGAACACGCGGCATCATTCTGAGGGAATTTACGTTCGACCCGCTCTACGATGTCCGCTTTGATGGCCACGCCGTGCCGCGTCTCGTCCATAAGCGCGACGTCGCGCCGACAACGCCAGAGGCATCAACGGCGTGAGGGATAGAGCTGGTGCGCCGACGGGGCGAAACTTCACCCCGCGGCTGCGCTAGCACTCGATCTAGATGAGCACGCCCTCCCATGCAGCCACGCCCAGGCCCGCGCCGACGCTGGTGAAGGTGTCCATGGCGTGCAAGCGCTCGCCGCCGAAGCGATCGGTCAGCAGCCGCACACAGCGCGGAATGCGCGACGAGCCGCCGGTACGCAGCGCCACGTCGATATCGGCCGGGCGCGCCCCGGCGTCGCGCAGGGTCTGGTCGACACACGCCGCGATCGCGCGGATTTCGGGGCCGATCAGCCGCTCGAACTCGACCCGCGCCAGCTCGTGCGTGAAGGCGAGGTCGTCGTACTCCAGCGCCACACTGGCCATAAGCTCGCTCGACAGCCGGCGCTTGGCCTGCTCGACGGCGGTGTAGAGCGGCAGACCGTAGTTCTGGCGCACCAGAGCCCGCAGCGCCCGCATCTCGGCCGGCCGGTCGGCCGCATCGATCGCCTGCTCGATGAGCGCCCAGGTGCTGGGGCGGTTTAGCTCGGCGATGCTCTGCCAGTCGGAGAGATGCTCCAGGATGAATGCCGGAAACTGCAGCTTGCGCGGCCCCAGCCGGGCACCGGCGCCAAAGTGCGGCAACAGCGCGCCGGTCACAATCCGGCTGTCCAGCAGGTCGCCGCCGATCGAGACGCCGCCGGTCGCCAGCACCTCGGGCCGCTCGCGCGGGTCGAGCAGCATCACGGTTGTATCGAGCGTGCCGCCGCCGAAGTCGAACACAAAGACGCTGCGCGGCTCGTCGATCTGCTGCTTGAAGGCATAGGCCGCCGCGACCGGCTCTTCCAGGAACGACACGTTCGGCAGCTTCGCCAGCTCACACGCTCGGCGCATACGCGCCAGCACCAGCTCGTCGCCCGCCACACTATCGGTGTAGTGAACCGGCCGGCCGATCGTCACGCCGCTGATAGGCTCGCCCAGGTACGCTTCAGCCCGCCGGCGCACCTCGCGCAGAAAGGCCGCGACGATCTCCTCGACGCTCCAGCGCGTGCCGAAGACATCGGTGGAGGTGTAGCTCGGGTCGCGCAGCGCAGTCTTGAGCGACTGAAACAGCCGCGCCGGGATATTCTTATCGACGATCGCGTGAACATCCTTGATCATAGTGCCGACCCCATCGAAGGTCATCTCGATCGTGCCGACATACACCTCATCGTAGGCCACCGCCCGGCCGACATTGCTGGCGCTATAGTGATCGATCGCCGCACGGCCGATCAGCAGCTCGCCCTCGCGCCCGATCAGTAGCACAGAGCGCAATACCTCCGGCGTGGTGTCGGATGGATCGAGCGGGATCAGGCGCAGCGCTTGGCCGTCGAAGACCGAGGCGACCGTGGTGGTGGTGCCAAAATCGAGGCCGATTCGCATCGCTTCCTCCTCATAAAATTTGATAGGGCGCGGACAAGCACCACGAACGCGGATTGTTCGGGTGATTTTCCTCGTTGGTCTTCCTTCGCCCACGTCCCTTTTCTGAAGGCTTGACAAATGCAACCTGCTGACATAGGATATGCACGACGAACGCGCGCGGCCGCCAGGCGCCGTGCGTGTGGGATTTCGCCGCGGGAGTGAGCGCGGGGCCGTGCGGCCAGCAGAAGACCCAAAGCTCACTCGATCTTTACTGTAAAGGATTGTAACATAATTTAGGAAAAGGTCAAGGACTAAAACCTGCATTCTATTGCAGTGTAGCATCAGAATAGAACTTCAAAAAAAGATGTTACGCTTTACACCCACATAGCCCCTTAAGTGAGGGCTTATATTTCTTGTATCTCCGTTCAGATAAATTTTCCCGCGCACCGTTATACCCTTTATCTCTGTGGCCTCTATGTAGTCTGTGGCATACGACCGTATGCGCACCTTCCTACGCCTGAAGAATCAGCAGCACCACAAGCTCCCCGCTGCATTTCAGCATGAGGATCTCCGCTATACCGAAGAGCTGGTCGCGCACTTTCTGCGCCAGTTCACCCGCCCCGGCGACAGCGTGCTCGACCCGTTCGCGGGCTACGGCACGACGCTGGTCGTCGCCGAGGCGATGGGCCGCGCGCCGTATGGGATCGAGATCGACGCACGGCGCGCACGTTACATCCGCTCGCGGCTGCAGCGCCCAGCCGGCCTGATCCACGGCGACACGCGCCAGATCGCATCCTACAAACTCCCGCCAATCGCCTTTTCGATCAGCTCGCCGCCCTTTATGGCCGCCCACGATGTCGAGGACCCGTTTACGAATTACTCTGAGGCCGGCGCTGGCTATGCGGCCTACCTGCGCCAGATCGCGCAGATCTATGCCGACATCAAGCAGCTGCTGAAGCCCGAGGCGCGAGTGGTGCTGGAGGTGTCGAACCTGAAGGACGAGCACGGCATCACGACACTGGCGTGGGATGTGGCCCGCGCAGTGTCGCAGGTGCTAGCGTTCGAGGGCGAGGTGGTGATCGGCTGGGATAGCTACGGCTACGGCTACGACCATAGCTACTGCCTGGTGTTCCAAAAGCGCTAGCGACGATAGTTATTTGACGAGCGGAACCCCTAAACAGCTACTTCCAATTGCGCCCGCAGCGCCTCCGCATCTGTTACAGGGAGCTTGCACGCATAGTGCTCGCACACATACGCCGTCGCCTTCCCACCGATCTGCTCGCGCCCCTCCAGCAGCGGCGAGGGGATCGCGGGCGGGTCTTCTCCTGGCCGGCGCAGCAGCACCACTTTATTTGGCCGGAACGGGCGGAAGATCGTCTCGCGCAGTGCCCGCGTGTCCGGCGCGTCCGGCTCGCCGACCAGCGCGATCTCCTTGGGCGTGGCGAGCGCGAACTCGGCGGCAGCCAGGTAGCGCCCGAAGCCGGTCGGGTAGCGCGCCATGAACGGGGCCAGGCTGCCCAGCACTGTCTCGGCGCGCACGCGGTACTCGGCGTCGTCGAAGATCAGCGCCAGGCGCAGCAGCACCTCGGCGGCGGCGGAGTTGCCGGATGGCGTGGCGTTGTCGCCGGTATCGCGCGGGCGCACCACCAGCGCCTGGTGATCGGCGGCGGTGTCGTAGAACCCGGCAATGCCGTCATCCCAGAAGCGCGCCAGCATGGCATCGGCCAGGGCTTTGGCCTCCAGCAGCCAGCGCGGCTCGAACGTCGCCTCGTACAATGCAAGCAGGCCGTCGGCCAATAGCGCGTGGTCCTCGAGGAAGCCGGGAGTTGGGGATTGGGGATTGGGGATCGGGGATTGGGAGTTCGATTTCGCGCTCCCAATCCCTAATCCCCAATCGCCAGTCCCCAGTCGATCACGCCACGATCGGAGCAGCACCCCATCACGCCGCAGCTCGCGCAGCAGGAACTCGGCGTTCTGCCGGGCGATCTCCCGATAGTCGTCGCGGCCGAGCGCGCTGCCAGCCTGGGCGAACGCCCGCAGCGCCATGCCGTTCCAGGCCGTCAGCACCTTGTCGTCGGTGGCCGGCTTGGGGCGGCGCGCGCGCGCCTGAAACAGCTTCTGCTTGCTGCGCGCGACCAGCTCTTCGATCTTTTCGACCGCCATACCGGTCACGCGGGCGACCTCGATCGGCGTGCGTGCGACATGCAGGATGTTCTTGCCTTCAAAGTTGCCGCGTTCGGTTATGTCAAACAGTTGCGAGAAGATCACCGCGTCGCCGCCCAGGATCTCGCGCACCTCGGCCGGCGTCCAGACGAAGAACGCGCCCTCTTCGGCCTCGTGCGCATCGGGGCTGGGCAGCGAGTCGGCGTCCTGGGTCGAGTAGAAGCCGCCGGCGCTGTGGCGCATCTCGCGCGCAAGGTAGTCCAGCGTCTCCTCGGCGATCCGGCGATAGAACGGGTCGCCGGTGGCCTGGAATGCCTCGACATACACGCGCGAGAGCAGCGCGTTGTCGTACAGCATCTTCTCGAAGTGCGGCACCAGCCACTTTTCGTCCACGCTGTAGCGGTGAAAACCGCCGCCGAGCTGGTCGTACATGCCGCCCTCGGCCATGGCGTGCAGCGTCTTGTCCAGCATCGCCCAGGCCTGGCTGGTATCCGTGCGCCGGGCGTAGCGCAGCAGGAACTCAAAGGTCATCGGCTGGGGGAACTTGGGCGCGCCGCCGAAGCCGCCGTAAGTCGGCTCGAACTGGCTTTGCAGCGTGGCGTAGGCCGCATCCAGCACCGCGCTCGTGACCTGTCCCTCGGCCAAGCGGCTGGCGCTGGCCTGGCGGATATGCTCCAGCAGATTGCCGCCCGACTCGAGCAGCTCGGCCCGGCGGTTCTTGTAGGCGTCGGCTACCGCCCGCAGCACCTGCGCGAACGAGGGCATCTGGTAGCGCGGCTCGGGCGGAAAATAAGTGCCGCCGAAGAACGGCACACCGTCCGATGTCGTGAACACCGTCATCGGCCAACCACCGCCGCCGGTCATGGCCTGGACCGCGGTCATGTAGATGTTGTCGATGTCCGGGCGCTCCTCGCGATCGACCTTGATGCTGACGAAGTTTTCGTTCATTAATTGAGCAGTTTCTTCGTTTTCGAAGGATTCCCTCTCCATGACCGAGCACCAATGACAAGAAGCGTATCCTACGCTCAGCAAGATAGGTTTGTCTTCAATTCTTGCTTTATTGAGAGCTTCTTCTCCCCAGGGAAACCAATCCACAGGATTATGCGCATGTTTCAAAAGATAGGGACTAGTCTGATGAATCAGACGATTTGTGTACTGATATGTTCCTTCTTCATGATTGCTCATCATCATTACTCCATCTCCAGCCCTTATATTGCTGGATTTTACCGCTCTTGAGATTATGCATCTTCACCTGACACGCTTGTTCTGTTTTGTCAATAGACGCGCGGCGATCGCCCCGATAGTGTACCATGTCGGAGAGGCGATTCCGAGAAATGCTACGCTTGATTTGCAATAATTGACAGGATGCATAGGTAAGAGGGCGTTTGGAAATTCACTTTGGCCGAGGAATCAACAATGCAATACGGGCGTAACACGCTAAGCACTTGGAACAAATTGGCTGACCTGATGTCTAGAATGTCTGTTCTACCGGGTTTCCAAACTCTTGTGTTTTATTGCCCCTTGTTTAGCGTGGGCACAGAACCTGCTGGGTCATAGCTCGGCGATCTGTTGCATTCGCAGCTGCAACTCGAAACCCACTCTACCGTAGGAGGCTGATCCGTGAAACGGAAACACTTCTGCATCGCAGTAACAACCGCGCTCGCGCTGCTGTTCGCCATGGCATCGAGCACCGCGGCCCACGCGCATGCACCAGCGCCCCCGCCAGCTATCAACCCAGCCAACTTCGTGCGCCACGTGACCAACACCTTCTTCCCGCTCCGACCAGGGACGACGTTCTTCTATATGGGCGAAAAGGAGGGCGTTCCCAACACCAACCAGGTGTCTGTGACCCACGCGACCAAGCGGATCTTGGGGGTCACCACCACCGTCGTCCACGACCAGGTCTTCGAAGCCGGCGTGCTGAGCGAAGATACCTTTGATTGGTACGCCCAGGATGTTGCTGGCAATGTCTGGTACTTCGGGGAAGACACCAAGGAATTGGATCCCAGCGGTCATGTGATTAGCACCGAAGGCACCTGGCAGGCTGGAGTGGACGGCGCGCAGCCAGGCATCATTATGGAGGCGCACCCGCACGTGGGCGATCGTTATCAGCAGGAGTTCGCCGCCCCCGTCGCGGAGGACATGGCGCAGGTGCGCAGCCGAGACGGGTCTGCCTGCGTGCGCTACGGGTGTTTCGATGACCTGCTGGTGACCAAGGAGTGGACGCCGTTGGAGCGCGGCGTGGTAGAAAACAAGTACTATGCGCAGGGGATTGGAGTCATCCGCGAAGTGGTGGTGAAAGGGGGGGATGAGCGCAGCGAACTGGTGCGGATTACCGAGCGCCCAGAGAACTGATTGAGGCGGCACACGCGCTGACACATTCTTTGCCGCAGAGATCTAACGCCGGCGCGGCCGGGCCATCACCCATCGCTCGAAAAGCGATACCCAATCCCCGGCTCGGTCAGGATGTGGACGGGGTGGGCCGGGTCGGCTTCGATCTTGCGGCGCAGCTGGGTGATAAAGACGCGCAGTGTCGGCGCGTCCTGCTCGTAGGCGCTGCCCCAGACCGCGCGCAGCAGCATGCCGTGGGTCAGCACCCGCCCGGCCTGAGTGGCCAGCGTTTTTAGCAATTCGTACTCGGTCGGCGTCAGATGGATCTCCTCGCCCCCGCGCGCGACCACGCGGCGTGACAGGTCGAGCGTGAGATCGCCAAAGCGCAGCACCGGCTCATCCACCACAGCGGCGCGCGCGGCGTGGCGCAGTGCGACTCGAATGCGCGCGAGCAGCTCGTCGGCGCCAAATGGCTTGGTCAAATAGTCGTCGGCGCCGAGGTCGAGCGCGGCTACCTTGTCCTGCTCGGCGTCGCGCACGGTCAGGACGATGATCGGCACCTGCGACCATTCGCGAATCCGTCGGCAGACCTCCAGGCCGTCGATCACCGGCAGTCCCAGGTCGAGCAGGATCACATCGGGCCGCCAGCGCGCCGCTTGATCCAGCGCGGCCTGGCCATCCGCGGCCACAGCGATCTCGTAGCCGTGCGCGCCGAGCGTGGTCTTCAGCAGCCGCCCGATCTGCGGCTCGTCGTCGACGATCAGGATGCGCGCGCTCATAAGGCCCCCCCGGCGTGCGCATGGTCGCGCGGCGGGCGAGCGGCGGCATTGAAACTCGCACTATCGGCGCTCGCCAGCGGCAGCGTGAACATAAAGCGCGCACCGCCATCGGGCGCATTCTCGGCCCAGATCCGGCCGCCGTGCGCCTCTACAATGCCCTTGCAGATCGCCAGCCCCAGCCCGACGCCACTCGCGGGGCGCTCAGGTTGGACCGCGCGCACGAATTTTTCGAAGATTCGCGCGCGCATACCCTCCGGAATGCCAGGCCCATGATCGCGCACTTCCACAGTCAGTCCGTCAGGATCGGCCGTGGCGCGAATGAGGATCGGCCTGCCCTGGGACGTGTAGCGGGTCGCATTTTCAATCAGGTTGGTCAGCACCTGGTCGATCTGAGTATAGCTGGCCTGCGCGGGCAGCAGTGCCCCGGCGAGGTCCATCGCCAGCGGGTGCGTGTGAATCTGCCGCCGCATGCGCTCGACCACATTTTCGATCAGCGCGCCGATGTCTTGCGGGCCGCG